>JANOQR010000197.1:0-2825 GCA_031414935.1 Luteolibacter sp. | reverse complement strand
CTATATCATTTTTGACGCGGCCACCTCGCGCATCACCATGGCCAATGCCGGGCACCCGAGCCCGCTGCTCGTGCGCAGTTCGCTGCGTGAGGTGGTGTCGCTCACCGCGCCGCGCACAGCCGGGCCGGCCATCGGTCTTTTCGAGGACGTGAAATACCATACCCACGAATGCGAGGTGGCTGCCGACGATCTCATTCTGCTTTTCACCGACGGGCTGTTCGAGGTTGAAAATGCCCGCGCCGAAGCCTTCAGCGAAGAGCGCCTGCGCGAGTCGGTGCGCCGTTGCGCGGGTCTGCCATTCGCCCAGCTCGTGCATGATGTTTTCGATGAGGTCGAGCATTTCGCAGAGGGTCAGTCTTTCTCCGACGATGTCTGCCTGGTCGGGATGGAAATCGCCCGCGTCGCATCCTTGGAGCCGTGTTTCGCTTGAGCGCGACTCGGCCGGTGCGGGCCAAGGAGTTACTCTGCCCGATCGAATAACCGCCTGTGGGAGGCATGGCGCGGTGGGGACAGAAGTGTCCCCACTCCTTAGGTCACCGGCCCATCCAGCCGCCGTCGACGACGAGGATCTCGCCGTGGACGTAGCGCGACGCCTCGCTGGCGAGAAAGACGACGGGGCCTTTGAAATCGGCGGGATCGCCCCAGCGGCCGGCCGGGATGCGGGCGAGAATTTGCTGGCTTCTAACGGGGTCTTCGCGGAGAGCTTCGGTGTTGTCGGTGGAGATGTAACCGGGAGCGATGGCGTTGACGTTGACACCCTTGGACGCCCACTCGTTGGCGAGCGCCTTGGTGAGCTGGCCGATGCCGCCTTTGGAGGCCGCGTAACCGGGGACGGTGAGGCCGCCTTGGAATGTTAGGAGCGAGGCGGTGAAGATGATTTTGCCACTGCCGCGTTCGATCATCTTCGCGCCGATGTCGCGGCTGAGGAGGAATTGGGCGTTGAGGTTCACGTCGATGACTTCGAACCACATTTCGTCGGGATGCTCGGCGGCCGGCTTGCGTTTGATGGTGCCCGCGTTGTTGACGAGGATGTCGGGCGTGCCGTGCTCGGCCATGACTCTAGCAGCGAAGGCTTTCACCGCTTCACGATCGGAGAAATCGCACTGATAGGCGGCGAAGGTCCGGCCGAGGGCGGTGACGGCTGTTTCAATGGCGCTGCCCGGCTCCAGGCTGGCGCTGACGCCGATGATGTTGGCGCCGGCTTCGGCAAGGCCTTCCGCCATGGCGAATCCGATGCCGCGCTTGCAGCCGGTGACTAGGGCGGTTTTTCCGGTGAGGTCGAATGAAGTCATGGAGAAGTTGAGAGTTGAAGGTTGAGAGTTGAAGGTTGAGAGTTGAGAGTTGAGAGTTGAGAGTTGAGAGTTGAGAGAAAGAGGAAGTGTTCGCAAAAGCGGACGACGCTGATAGATGAGCCAGGTGCTGAGCGCTTCTTTATCTTGCTCTCAACCCTCAACTCCAAACTCTCAACTATCTTACCGCAGGTCCGCGATTTCCACACGGTCCATGTCGGTGAAGGCCTGGTTCTCGCCGCCCATCGCCCAACAGAAGCGGTAGCTGGCGGTGCCGCAGCCGCAATGGATCGACCACGGCGGGGAGAGCACGACCTGTCGATCCGCCACCCACAGCGGGCGGGTTTGCTGGGGTTCGCCCATCATGTGGAGGACGCGGTGGGCGGCCGGGACGTCGAAATAACAATAGACCTCGCTTCGGCGGTCGTGGGTGTGGCAGGGCATCGTGTTCCAAATGCTGCCGGGCTGGAACTCGGTGAAGCCCATGACGAGTTGGCAGCTCTTGATGCCGGTTTCATGGATGTATTGGAATATCGTGCGCTCGTTGCACTCGTCCTTGCTGCCGAGTTCGACGCGGTTGGCGTCGGCGCGGGTGGCCTTGACGGTCGGGTGAGTGGCGTGGGCCGGGTAGCTGACCAGATAGAAAACCGCTGGAGAATCGGCGGAGGCGCTGGTGAAGGAAATTTCCTGACTGCCACGGCCGATGTAAAGGACGTCATGTTTGGCGATTTGATAGGCGGAACCATCGACGGTGACGATGCCGGCTTCGCCGAAATTGAGGATACCGAGTTCGCGGCGTTGGCAGAAGAAGTCGGCCTTGAGGGCGTCGTCGTTGCCGAGTTCGAGGGCATGGGTCGTGGGAATGACGCTGCCGACCACCGCACGGTCGAGATCGGTGTAAACCAGACAGACCGCACCGGAGACGAAAATCTCGTCGAGCAGAAAAGTGGCGCGAAGTTCGTCCGTATCGAGGACCGCCGCTTCGCGGGGTGATGGCATCAGTCGTGTTTCCATGGTGATTTTTTGAGTTTGAGAGAATGCGGCCCCAACGGGAATCCACGTTACCCGCGACGGAATTTCCTTTGTTCCGGCGGGCAGTCATTCTTCATTGGTGCGGTTCCGTTGCAACCGGAATTTCAATTTCTCCGTTTACCCATAGTAGAAAGCCCCCATGCATCGCTCCTGCCAACCTCCTTGCCGTTCCCATTTCGGGAAATTCCTGCTGCTCCTATTGGCCACGGTTTCCCCGCTCGCCGCGGCGGATCCGAGGCCTGCGGAGATTCTCAAGGACGTGCGACGGGTGGCGGATTGGCAGCTCGCGAATCCATCGAAGCACAAGATCCACGACTGGACGCAGGCACCGTTTTTCCTCGGCCTGGCGAATCTCCATCAGGTGTCGGGCGAGGCCAAATATCTGGAAGCGCTCGATTCATTCGGCAAGCAGCTTGGCTACGGCCCCGGACCCCGCGTGACCCATGCCGACGACCATGCGGTGTTGCAGGCGTGGCTTGAGGAATACCGCTTGGACAAGGATCC
>JANOQR010000196.1:0-11163 GCA_031414935.1 Luteolibacter sp. | reverse complement strand
CATGTTACTCACCCGTGCGCCACTAGACTGGAATCGTATTACTACTCAACCAATCCCGTGCGACTTGCATGTCTTAAACACGCCGCCAGCGTTCGTTCTGAGCCAGAATCAAACTCTCCGTAAAAATTGATTTACTCATTTCTAATAAATTAAAAACTTTAAATCGGGGTATTGGCCACTAGCAAGCTAGCTCCAACTTCCACGCATCGTTGGCTTCGGGGCGAACCCCTCCACATATCCGAAGATACCGACGCGCAGCGCACAATTTAATCTTTTTCCTCTTCCCAACGAAATCTACCTGCTTAGGGCGCTTCAAACCAACTTGCATTGATTCTTGGCACGATTGCCGCTGGGCCATACTGTCAAAGAGCTTGTTTCGAGGGGACTAAAAAGTCGATCGGGTGGTTGCACTCGGACTTTCATCCTACATGAGCACCGCGATCGACATTCTGTCTCTCGGTCACCCTCCGTCGTGGCGACGGGCGGAACCTAGTCCCTCCAAAAGAGAACGGTCAATCTCTTTTCTACACTTTTTTGAAAATTGCACCTGCCATGCAATGTAACACACTAATAGTCAACGTGATAACCACTCAGTCGTACCCCGCACGGGAATCAAAAAAGCCGTGATCGGTGGGAATTTGTTTTCGACATCAAAAGCAACTAAGCCCTTTTTGGTGACGGTACGGCCACAATGACAGCAATTTTTCTGATAGGCACGGGGGCACTGCGGGTGAAGGCAATCAAAGACCATCAATTCCGTTCACTCATCGAACGCTTGGGCAATTTTAACGTTACTGCAAACCCGCCTTCCGCTGGGATCGTTGCTACAGCCTCCCCGCCGAATGACTCGACTGAGGTGCGGACAATCGCAAGACCAAGGCCATTTCCTCCGGTATCGCGACTGCGGGAGCGATCGGGTCGATAAAACGGCTCAAACAGCCTAGACAGCTCATCGGCAGGGACACCAAGCCCGTCGTCAACTACCGTTACCTCAACGTAGTCCGGGCTATCCACAGCACGAATGGCGACCTTGGCAGATGGACCCGCGTGAACTTTCGAGTTTCTGATCAAGTTCCCAAATGCGCGAGTCAATAAGGCAACATCAGCGGCCACCGTTAGGTCTAGCGAAATATCGAGTACCAAATCGATATCTCCACCTTCACGGGCTGCGATTTCGTCAATGAGAGACTTTAACGAAATCATTTGAATCCGCGGCACTCGATTGCCTGCCCTTGAGAACGCTAGAATCTCTTCAACTAACATAGCAAGTTCGCTTGCTTCCGATTCGACTTGGAGAAGGTTAGGTTTTTCGGCATCCGCCAGCTTCATTTCGAGAATTCCAAGGCCAGTCCGCAGGCGGGCAAGTGGCGCACATAGTTCATGTGCGGCGTCTCCGAGGAAACGTTTCTGACCGGAGACCAAATGATCGAGACGATGCGCCATGGATTCGATCGCGTTACCAAGATTTCCTAACTCGTCATTTCCACGAACGGGCAAAGATAACGAAAACTGCCCTGCCGCGATACGGTCAGTTGCGCCTGTTAGTTTGCGGATGTAGCGAGTGATCCTCCACACAAACGGCGTCCAGAAAACAAGGCTAAGGGCAAGCACTGCCAAGCCACCCCAAAGCCAAGGCTTGAAATCAAAAAACATCCCGGAACCATCCAAGGTATCCGCTCGAATCAATAAAATCTGCGAATGCCTTGGCTGCCCTAACATTCCGGGGAACATCAACTGCACACCTGCCCAATAGCCATCTCCTCCCGCACCACGCATCAGGAAAATAGGACGACTCGGCGGCAGAGGCTCTTCCCTATGATCTCTCGGTGCTCCTTGAAATCTCCGCTCTGGAGGTGGCGGCGGTCGATCTCCGAAACCTTCGGGAAATAGTGGCTCACCTTCACCCGGCGGACCACCTCCATCGGGAGGAGGTGGTCTGCGACGACCCGGTGGACCAGGCAAACGAGGGATGGCTTTGGTCGCCCGATCTAACACATTTGGCGGAGTTTTCAACGACCGATGCTCAACATCGACCGGATCAAACATGAACGCCGTAACCTTCTTCGCTGCCGCTAATTCTCCAATCGCTTCGTTCCACTTTGAACGCGGCAGATCGAGAATTTTTTCGCGTGCCGCATCACCAAAGGCGACCAATCTATCACCCGCAGATCCACTGAGAAGCGAATCTAACCCCATGCCCAACTGCCAGCTCACAAATCCTACAAACGCCAGAGCAAGAATCACCAAGTGCAGGAACAACCAGCCTAACACCTTGGCCAACAGAGGAACGTAGGGGCGGTTTTTCATGATTGTTTGAAATCTGAAATTTCAGGCTCGTGCAGCGAATAACCGATCCCACGAACCGTTCGGATGAAACGCGGGTTCTTCGCGTCATCCCCGAGCTTTCTTCGCAGCGAAGAAACGTGTACGTCAATTGAGCGATCAAAAACATCAAACCGCCTTTCCGACACTTCCTCGATGAGTCGCTCGCGTGTTTTCACTCGCCCTTTCGACTTCAGCAGCGCAGCAAGTATCGCAAACTCTAGCGTCGTTAGGTCGAGCACTTCGTGATCCAGAACGGCCAAATGCGTGGCCTCGCAAAGTCGCAAAGAACCCGCACTCCATTCACGCAGCCCGTCGTCGCTCACCGGAGTTCGGGATCGCCGTGTGACCGCCCTCAGCCGAGCTAACAGCTCTCTTGATGAAAACGTCTTCGGCAAATAATCATCCGCCCCGATTTCGAGTCCCACGATTCGATCCGCCTCTTCACCCAGTGCCGTCAACATCAGGACAGGGACATCGGATTTTTTGCGAAGCTCACGGAGGACGGCGAATCCATCCATCCCGGGCATCATCACGTCCAAAATCACTGCTTCATAAGGCGCGGCCAACGCTTCTGCTAGGCCATCGGGACCATTGTGGCGGAGTTCTACTTCGTAGCCCATCGGTGTGAGATAATCGCGAATCAGCCCGGCGAGCTTGCGATCATCATCCACCACGAGAAGGCGGCGATTTCCCTGAGTTTCCAACATTGAGACACTCTTAGCAGGAACCACCGGGTGTCGCCCACCGCATTTACAAAAACTTTACAATTTTGCGGTCAATTCCACACACCCAGTTCACATGTGCCGTGTTTCATGATTACGTTCCCAATGGAACATCACCAACAACGAACCCGATAAATAATGAAAACAAATCGCATCCACCTGTTAGTCGCAGCATTCACCACCATTACTGCGACCGCTCAAGACTCCAATCCTCCGCTTGATCGTCGTCCGCCGCCGATCTTGTTGCTCCACGCTCTGGATGGTGACAAAAACGGCGAACTCTCTGCTGAGGAAATCGCAGACTCCTCCGCCGCACTTCTCGAACTCGACAAAGACGAAGACGGTGCGCTCTCCCTTAAGGAAATCATGCCACCACCGCCCAAGAGACCAACGGCTGACGCAGCCCGCCCACCCAAAAAGCCAAAACCATCACCCGTGCTCATCAAAGCACTCGACTTAGACAAAGACAGAACTCTATCAGCCGAGGAAATCGAAGACGCTCCCGTGTCACTCGCGACGCTCGACAAGGACGAGGACGGCACCATTTCCAAAGCGGAAATGAAACCCGGTAAGCCTCCCATCAAGATCGAAGAATAAGATCTCAAATCCAGTCCCGCTCTCGAATCACCACTTCCAGAACGGGACTTTCACGCCACTCAGCGTGGCAAAAATTCTAAATTTCATTTCAACCTAACACATTCATGAAAACCTCACACCTCACTTGGATGCTTGCCATGACGGCAGCCATCACCACGGCCTCCGCCCAAAGACCACCACGAGACGGTGACCGCCGTCCGGCGTTCGTCCCGCCGGTCTTTGCGGCACTGGATACCAATCACGATCAAGTCCTCTCCGCCGCAGAAGTCGAGCAAGCTGCCGACATTCTTGAAGCCTTCGACAAAAATAACGACGGTGAAATCACGCTCGAAGAATTTCACAGACCCTCTCCTAACGGAAAAAGGCCGCCAAAGGATGAACAGAAGCCTAACAATCCAGAAAACGGCAGACCACCCGTGCCGCCAGTCATCGCCGCACTAGACACGGATCGAGATGGCTTCATCTCCGCAGGCGAAATGGAGGACGCTACTGAGTCCCTGAAGAAACTCGACAAGAACAAGGATGGCTCCCTCTCACCCGAGGAGCTTTTCCCACACCGTCCACGTCCCAATGGACCACCACCTGAGAATGACACGGAAATCGAATGAGGCATTTCGACTATCTATCACCCATCACCAATTCCTCTTTTTTCATAAAACTCTTTTCATATCTCGTCGCCCTCATCGTCCTGACCCAGCAATCCCCGGCAGACCCTCAGCTCACGTCGTGGTTCACCGGAGACTCCGGGCAGTATGCACGAATCTATCAGGCACCGCAGCGCACTTTTCAGTAACTACCAATTCCACAACAACGGCCTCGCCAGTGCTGATCGTGGCCGCGCCAGAATCACCAACTCCGCCACGGACAAACACAAGTTCTCCACCCCAGCCTACGCAACATCGCCCTCACCGCGCCCTACATGCACGATGGCCGCTTCGCCACGCTGGAGGAAGTCATCGAGCACTACAGCAGCGGCGTGAAACGCAGCCCCACCCTCGATCCCAACCTCGCCAAACACCCCGCCAAAGGTCTTAACCTCTCCACCACCGACAAATCCGCAGTCGTCGCCTTTCTCAAAACTCTATCTAATTCGCCACCGTGAAAACCCTCCTCACACTCGCACTCATCTCCACCCTTCACGCGGGCAACAACGTCCTGCTCATCATCGCCGACGACTTCGGCACGGACGCCCAATCACTCTACAATCCCGGCGGCACCACCGCCCCCACGCCTCACATCAATTCGCTCGCCGCCAGCGGGGTCCGTTTCACCCATGCCTATGCCTACCCGGTCTGCTCGCCCACTCGCGCCTGCATTCTAACTGGTCGGCTTGGTTTCCGCACTGGCGTTGGTGACGTGGTCAGCATCGCCTCGGGAAACTCTCTTTCATCTTCCGAACTCACACTGCCCGAAGTCATCACACAAAACAGCAGCCTCGGCATCCAGAGCGCGTGTTTCGGGAAATGGCATCTCACCGCAGGAAACTCCATCGTCGCCGCGAGCGGGCCTAACACCTTCGGCGGTTGGCCGCACTATGCTGGCCACACCACGGGCGTACTTGCCAGTTACACGAATTGGCCAAAGACCATCAACGGCGTCACCTCCACCGTCACCACCTACGCCACCACCGATGTCGTCAACGACGCGGTCGCGTGGATCAACGCCCGCGCTGCCGCCAACCAGAAGTGGGTGGCATGGGTCGCCTTCAACGCACCGCACACGCCTTTTCATAATCCACCGACGAGTCTTCACGGCTACGGCTCCAGCCCCGCTAACAATTCACTCAAATACCGCGCCGCCGTCGAAGCCATGGACACGGAAATCGGGCGTCTGCTGCTCTCCGTGAACGCCGCCACCACCGATGTCATCTTCATCGGCGACAACGGCACACCCGGCTCCGTCATCCAACCGCCCTACGACGCCGCACACTCCAAGGACACGCTCTACGAAGGCGGCACCCGCGTGCCGCTGATCATCAAGGGGCCCAGCGTGATCTCCGGCGGACGCACCAGCAGCGCACTCGTCCACGCCGTCGATCTCTTCAGCACGATACTCGAAATCGCGGACCTACCCTTGCCCGGCGACGCCACACTCGATTCAATAAGCCTCATGCCCATCCTTTCCAACGAAAGCGATTCACGCAGCCGCCTCTACTCCGAGCAGTTCGATCCAAACGCCGTCACCACCGGCGGACGAACACTCCGCGACGACCGCTACAAACTCATCCGCTTCAACACTAGCAGCGATCAATTTTACGACCTCCTCACCGATCCAGCGGAAGCGAACAACCTTTTCACTGGTGGCATCACCGCCATGAGTTCCACACAGCAAGCGCGATACTACCGTCTGCGTTTTAACCTCGGAGCTTACAACAAAACCACAGCTCCATCCCCGCTGAACCACAGCATCAGTGGAGGCAAATTTTCTCTAACCACTTCCGAAAACCCCGCCGCGACCCAAACGATGTGGAGCAGCACAGATCTCGATTTCTGGGCACCTCTCAGTGGAGCTACCCAGACCAGCAGCGGCGGCACAGTCACCTTCACCACTCCTCCTCTCCTATCGGGAAAATGCTTTTTCAGCATTTTATCAGAGTCTCCCTAGCCGCTGTTCCTCAATCCCAAAACCCATGGATGCGGTCGATTTCACGGCGATCCTTCTTCGTCGGCCTGCCTTTCGCCGCCTCACTCTTCGCGATCTGCCAGAGCTTCAGATTCTCATAAACCTCGAGTTTCGTGAGATCTTCGTAACAAGCCTGCGCTTCCGGTGCCCCCACTCGTTTCTCGATGACCCGCGTGATGGAAATCACTCGGCAGCCCGGTCCCTCGGTGAACGGAATTTCTAATACGTCTCCGACATGCAACGCCGAAGCCGGCTTGAGCGCATAACCTAACCGCTTCACCTTGCCGTCGGTGCAAACGTCCGCCGCCAGCCCGCGAGTTTTGAAAAAACGTGTAGCCCAGAGCCATTTATCAGCGCGGATAGATTCAGACATCGAAATTTTTTGCTGAGGTGAGACTGCAACCAATCATCAAATCAGGCCAAGTTCAACATCACTCTCTCACCCATCACTCCATCAAAACCTTCACCGCCGCCGCCTGCCCTTTCCAGCGATCTAGGATTCCCTTTTGTTCCACCTGCAGTGAGTCATTCGGAAGAAGGACGATGTTCTTGTGAGCGAGATTCGTGAAATCCAAACAATACTGCTTCCCTCCACGCAGCAGGAAAACATTCCGACTCCCGAACTCATTCCGCCCACCCGCATTGTCGATTGCCTGAATCACCGTCATCCCTATCCGATACACCGTATCTCCAGATCGCCTCACCTGTCCTCCCACGCTCACCGAAGCTGGTGCCTTTTGGCCAATCCCTTGCAGAGTTTCCACCTCGATCGCAGGCCGCGCATAAATTCCCGCCTCTTTATAGGCTGTTTCCACAGCTCTCGCGAATTGCTCCGGCGTCAACCCTCGCGCAGACACTGGCTCATCCAACAAAGGCAACCGCACCCCACCGCTCTCCCCAACACGATACGCACCAGAAATTTTCTGCTGCTCCACCGCATCGACTCCTCGGATCGTTAGGTTGATTTGCTCGCCCGGCTCCAATCCCGCCACAGCGGCAACGAGAGATCCGAAAAATGTGGCACACAGGGCAAATGGGAGTGGTCTGAGATTCATGGTCGTGAATTGCGAGTAAGCGCACTTACTTTGTGAGATAAAGTTAAACTGGCAAGGCTGTTTTTCAAAGCTGACATACCTTGCAAGAACGAAGGAAGTCGTCTGGTAAAAGCAGGGAATTTCCCCATTTCATCTCACATCACACGATGCTCTCACGCGTTCTTACTCTCGGCCTGCTTCTCTTCCCGCCCTCGCTCTGGGCGGCGGTGGATTTCAATCGCGAAGTGCGGCCATTGCTTTCGGATCGGTGTTTTGCCTGCCACGGGCCGGACGCCGGAACCCGCGAGGCCGGGCTGAGGCTCGACACCTTCGAGGGCGCGACCACGAAACTCGATAGCGGCGCCCGCGCCATCGTCCCGGGAAATTCCAAGGCTAGTGAAATTTTCACCCGGATGCACGAGACCGATCCCGACGAGATCATGCCGCCGCCCAAGCTCAACCGTCCGCTCACTCCTGCGGAGAAAAAAGTGATCGCCCGCTGGATCGACGAGGGTGCGATCTACACGCCGCACTGGGCCTTCATTTCTCCGCAGAAACATCCCGCGCCAGTCGTGAAAAACACGGCTTGGCCGAAAGACGACATTGATCGCTTCATTCTCGAAAGACTGGAGCCAACAAAACTAACACCCAGCCCCCCAGCCGACCGCAGAACCCTGCTGCGGCGGATTTCATTCACCCTCACCGGACTCCCACCGACGCCGGAACAGCTCGCAGCATTCGTGAACGATCCCTCACCAGACGCCTATGAAAAGCAGGTGGACGCACTCTTAGCCACACCTCGCTTTGGCGAACGGATGGCAGCAGATTGGCTAGATGTCGCACGCTTCGCCGATACTTACGGCTACCAGACGGATAAAGAATGCTTCGTCTGGCCATGGCGGAACTGGCTCATCGACGCCTTCAATCGCAATCTGCCCTACGATCAATTTCTAACCTGGCAGCTCGCTGGTGATTTACTCCCAAACGCGACCCAAGAACAACGCCTCGCCACCACCTTCAACCGCCTCCACCGCCAGACCGAGGAAGGCGGCTCCATCGAGCAAGAATTCCGCCAAGAATACGTCTCAGACCGCGTCCACACCGCAGGCACCGCATTTCTCGGCCTCACACTCGAGTGCAGCAAATGCCACGATCACAAATACGATCCTTTGCCCCAAGCCGACTATTACAGCATGAGTTCCATGTTTGGCCAGATCGACGAGTGCGGCCTCCTCCCGTATTCCATTTCGACATCCGCGCCCGAGCCATCCATGCGGCTCGTCGAGCCAAGCCAGCAGCCCGAGTTAGATACACGCCGGGCCACGCTCGCCACCGCTGAAGTCGCCCTGAAAAACATCTTCACCACCCGCGACGCAGCCTTCGAGCAATGGCTCGCTACCACGCCATCTCTCACTCCGCCCGCGCCCTCGGATCACTTCACGCTCGATGCCATCGTTGAGGGAAAATTACCGAACGCCATCGTATCTGCCGCATCGGGTAGCATGAAAAAAGGCAGTCTATTGCCAGTCGCAGGAGCGGTAAACGGCGCGATGCAGTTCGATGGTGATACCGTCCTCGAACTCGAGAGCGTGAAGGGCATCACTCGCCACCAAGCTCTAACTATTTCCGCCCGCTTGTTCACACCCGACAAGAAACCGCGTGCTGCAATCCTCCACACCGGGCCAGCCATGTTTTCCCAAATGGCAGACGCCGCAGGTTTCGAGATCCTCATGGAAAACGGAAAACTCCGCTGGAGCTGCATCCATCTTTGGCCGGGGTGCGCCGTTTCCGTGGAAACCACGGAGGACTTTCCCGTCGCCGCCTGGACCCACCTCACCGTCACCTACGATGGCTCATCATCCGCCGCCGGGCTGAAAATTTACTACGACGGAAAACCTGTTCCGACCCAGATCTTGCACGATCATCTCGACAAAAAAATCCCCACCGAGATGGCCCGCGTCGGCGCGAGACCACGCGATGATCGCGGCTTCACGGATGGTCGGATCGATGAAATGAAATTTTTCCGCGAGGCTCTCTCACCGCTCGAAGTGGCTGAACTCCACACTCCTGCGTTAGAAACTAGCATCGCCGCCGCCAAAGCCGGAGACGCCGCTGCTAAGAACGCTGTCCGCGAGCATTATCTGCATCGGATCGACCCAGAAATCGCCACCGCTCGGGCGACCGCCATCGCTGCGCGAACGAGTCTTCAGGATGAGTTTGAAAGCAAACTTCCGCTCATCATGGTGATGAAGGAATCCCCAAATCCGAAACAATTTCACGTCCTCATTCGCGGCGACTACGCATCGCCTGATTTGAAACGCCCGGTCCAGCCTGCTCCTCCCGCAGCGATTTTTCCCTTCGATCCCCAAGCCCCAAAAAACCGCCTCGGTCTCGCCCAGTGGATGACCGATCCGAAAAACCCGTTAGTTTCCCGCGTCGCCGTGAACCGGCTCTGGATGATGTGTTTTGGAAATGGCATCGTCGCCACTCAGGAAAATTTCGGAATGCAGAGTGACGCGCCCTCGCACATGGAACTGCTAGATACGCTTGCCCATGATTTCTCCCACACTGGCTGGGATGTGAAACGAATGCTCAAACGCATCCTGATGACTGCCACCTACCAGCAAGCATCTGCAAACTCCGCAGAGAAACAGGAGATCGATCCGAAAAACCAACTGCTCTCACGCGGTCCGTCCTACCGTCTTTCTGCCGAAGCCATCCGCGATCAAGCGCTGCTCGCATCCGGCCTGTTAGTCGAGCGACTCGGTGGCCCAAGCGTCAAGCCATGGCAGCCCGACGGCGTCTGGTCAGACACCGGAGCAGCCGGCGGCGAATACAAACCCGACACCGGCGAGGGCCTCCACCGCCGCAGCATTTACACATTTCGCAAACGCACTGCGCCGCCACCGAGCATGCTCACACTCGACGCCGGCAGTCGGGAAATTTGCCAGCCTCGCCGCCTCGCCACCAACACACCGCTCCAGCCGCTCGTCTTCCTCAATGACAAAGGATTTTTCGAGTGCGCCATCCATCTCGCCAAGCGCGTCATTCAACAACACCCAAGCGATACCGAAGCCCAAATCAACCTCACTTTCATCTGGCTGACATCGCGACCACCCGCTCCCGAGGAAGCAAAGATTTTGCGCGAGTTCTACCAACAAAAACTCGACTATTTCACCAATGACAAAGCAGCAGCCAAATCCGTTTGCGGCGAAGAAAATCCCTCGTTTGCTGCGATGATTATCATCTGCTCCACGCTACTCACTTCGGACGCTGCCATCACCAATCGTTAAAATCCATGAAGCCAATCCTGCCAACTTACGATGATCTCATGCGCCACAGTCGGCGGCATTTTCTCGGCAAAGCCGGACTCAGCATCGGTGCCATGGCGATGACGAACCTGCTCGGCTCACGAGTCAGTGCCGCATCTAGCAGCGCACTCGGCGCACCGCACATCGCGCCCAAGGCGAAGCGCGTGATCTACCTTTTCCAAGCCGGCGGCCCGTCCCACCTCGAAACTTTCGATTTCAAACAAGTCCTGCGAACAGGCCACGGCAAAGCACTTCCCAAGGAAATCATCGGCAATCAACGCCTTTCCACCATGAGCGGTAATCAAAGCCTGCTCCCGATGGCTGGCTCGTTCACCAACTTCGCGAAGCATGGAAAGTGCGGCATGGAAATTTCCGACCTACTGCCCTACACCCAGAAAGTCGCCGACGAACTCTGCCTCATCCGCACCATGCACACCGAGGCGATCAACCACGATCCCGCCATCACCTTCTTCTGCAGCGGCAACCAAATCCCAGGCCGCCCCTCCATGGGCGCATGGGCCTCCTATGGCCTCGGCAGCCTCAACGAAAATT
>JANOQR010000195.1:0-10360 GCA_031414935.1 Luteolibacter sp. | reverse complement strand
CCCCCCCCCCCCCCCCCCCCCCCCCCCCCCCCCCCCCCCCCCCCCCCCCCCCCCCCCCCCCCCCCCCCCCCCCAACATGCAATGAAGAACTCATCACACAGAGGCTTTAAAAAAGATTGTGACCCATCCGGCAAGATAATTAAACTTCCTAAAATTAAACAAGTTATGAGAATTTATAGTCAGTAAATCCTGACTAATCAGTGAGCTGAAATACTCCATTCGCACCCGGACATCAGTCGCTCTATACCCAAACTAACGAGATTTTTGATTTACTCCAAACGCCCCTGAAGACAGTTTTCTGAACATCGGAACAAAGTAGTTTCCATCCTTCCGATTCCACAAACCAAACACACACATGAGAAAATACGCTGCTGAATTTATCGGGACATTCTGGCTTGTATTGGGAGGCTGCGGCAGTGCCGTGCTTGCGGCGATGTTCCTCGCTGGCGACGATACGCCAGTCAATCTTGGGATTTCCTTCGTCGGAGTCTCGCTGGCCTTCGGTCTAACGGTGATGACCATGGCCTACGCCATCGGCCACATTTCAGGCTGCCACTTGAACCCCGCCGTCTCCGTCGGTCTTTGCGTGGGTGGCAGATTCCCTGCGAAAGAACTCCCTGCCTACATCATTTCCCAAGTGCTGGGCGGCCTAGCAGGCGCGGGTGTCCTCTATTTCATCGCCAGCGGAAAGCCGGGATTTGATATTTCAAAAGGATTTGCTCTAAATGGCTTCGGTGAATACTCACCCGGTAAATTCACGATGGTCGCTGCACTCGTCACCGAGATCGTGATGACGGCGATGTTTCTCTTCATCATCCTCGGAGCCACTGACAAGCGTGCGCCGAAAGGATTTGCTCCTGTGGCGATTGGCCTTGGTCTGACTTTGATCCATCTCATCAGCATTCCGGTGACGAATACCTCGGTAAATCCAGCTCGCAGCACTGGTGTTGCCGTGTTTGCCGGTGGCTGGGCCATCGAACAATTATGGCTGTTCTGGATCGCACCGATCGTTGGGGCCGTGATCGGAGCTGTGATCTATAACTTCATCGGCGAGGAAGAAAAATAGTTCTTCGCCTCTGCGTAGGATTTCCCGCTCGAATAAATTTCTCCACCCGTCAGCTTGCGGCGTGGATTTGTTTTCCAAGCCTAAATCGCCCGATGAAAAGTCTCTCTCCGTAACGCAGCTCCTGCGGCGGATGAAAAATTTGCTAGAGGCGCAGATTGGCGAAATCTGGATAGAAGGCGAAGTTTCAAATCTACGCAAGCAAGCCAGCGGTCATTGGTATTTCTCCCTCAAAGACGACGGCGCACAGATTTCCTGCGCGATGTTTGGCGCCCGCAAACGCGAGGGTTCTGACGCACTCGAAGACGGCGCGAAAGTGAGAGTCTTCGCCGAGGCGAGCGTTTATGAAGCACGCGGCCAGCTTCAAATCATCGTCCAAAAAGCGGAACGAGCCGGGACGGGCGACTTGCAGGCGCGGTTCGAGGCACTCAAGCGGAAGCTGAATGCGGAAGGCTTGTTCGCTGCCGACCGCAAGCAAGCGATCCCGAAATTTCCTCGCACCATCGGCCTCATCACCTCCGGCACCGGTGCCGCGCTTCAGGATATTCTTAACGTACTGACGCGCCGTGCGCCGTGGGTTCAACCCGTGCTTTTCCCCGTGCGCGTACAGGGAAAAGGCGCAGAGTTAGAAATCGCCCAAGCCATCACCAAGATGGGAAGGCCCGAGGCATTCGGCTATCCGCGATGCGATGTGCTCATCGTCGGACGTGGTGGCGGCTCGATTGAGGATCTTTGGAATTTCAACGAAGAGGTCGTCGCCCGCGCCATCGCCGCGTGTCCGATTCCGATTATTTCCGCCGTCGGACATGAAATTGATTTCACCATCGCAGATTTCGTAGCGGATCTCCGCGCCCCCACACCCAGTGCCGCCGCCGAGCTTGCGGTGGCAGATGGCGGGGAATTGTTAGCTCGTCTCGCACAATTTCGCAGCCGCATGTCGCGAATCACTCGTGAGCGACTTCTCAGATCCCGGATGGCAGTGGATGCCCTCAAACGCGGCGTCATTCAACGCGACGGCGAACGAATGCTGCGTGAATCCGTGATGCGGCTGGACTCAGCGCGCGGTCAACTCACCCAAGCAATCAAAGCCTCATTTGAAATTCACCATCAGCGCATCAACGAGCTTCGAGTGAGTCACAAAGCAAACCATCCGGCAAAGATCCTCGAAAGACGCGCCGACTCGGTAAGTCATTTAGGGCAACGATTTGAGCGCGCAGGCAAAGATTCTCTGAAGAGTCACACCGAACATCTCGATCACCTAAAAATCATGCTACGGACCCTCGGGCCAGAATCCGCATTCCAACGCGGTTTCTCGATCACCATCGGCTCAGATGGAAAAATCATTACCTCATCAGCATCTCTGAAATCCGGCGATCTCCTGCGCACGAAGTTTGCAGACGGTGAAACGACAAGCATCGTCCGCGCAGAATGAAATGGCTCGTTAGAAAACTGAAACGCCATCCATTCCCGGTCACGGCGTGGTTCGAGCGGGTGCTTGCTGTTTCCTTCGCGTTCCCCGAAGAAATTTTACGCCCACTAGTTCCAAGCCCGCTAGAAATTGATAGCCACGACGGTTATGGATTCGTGACCGTGGCACTCGTCCGAACGAAAGGGCTACGCCCTACCGCTCTACCCGAGTTCATGGGGCAAGATTTCTTCCTCGCGGGCTATCGGATATTCACCCGACTTCGCGACGAGAACGGACGGCGTATGAGGGGCTTGAAAATTCTCCGCAGTGAGACGGACAAAGCGCGAATGGTGCTCTCGGGAAACTTGCTGACACACTACAACTATCGGCGGGTGAAACTCAATGAGTCTGATTCCAGAATTCAAACATGGCTACCCGATGGCAGGCAAACTTTGGATCTGTCATTTGATCTCTCCAGCGAACTTGACACCCCTCCACCCGGCTCGCCATTTGCCGATCTACGCGCTGCTAGAAATTTCGCAGGCCCGATGCCATTCACATTCGATGCCGAGGAAGACGGTCGATTCGTGGTCATCGAAGGCAAAAGAACCGAATGGACGCCGCGTCCAGTGAAGATAACGGATTGGAAAATCGGACTCTTCGACGAGGAACCATTTAGTGGAGTGACGCCCATCCTGGCCAACGCATTCCGCGTCGATGGCGTCCCCTATCGCTGGGAGCGCGGTCGCTTAATCACGCCAGTCGCATGGAAGGGAAACCATGACTGAACGTGGTAAATGGGACGGGATGTTAGCCATCGTGCGCTTCAACTGGCCGTTCTATGTGGCTGCGACGATTGTCTTACTGTTAGGCGTGATGACTACTATAGCTGGAGGATGGCTCGCTTACGCCGGAGGTCTAGTGATCTTAGGCTCGCTGTATTTCTTAATCGGCTCGCTGGGCGTTTCTCATTGGGTCTATGATCGCTCTGACTTGTATCGCTGGACTTGGTTGAAGCGTATTCTCGCTGGCATTCAAATGGAGAATGTTGCGCTTTGCCACTCGGGTTTTGATGACGCATCGGCCACTTTGCAGAAAAAATTTCCGTCAACCTGCTGGAGCGTGCTGGACCATTACGATCCCGCGATGATGACTGAAGCCTCGATTCGACGGGCGAGAGCCCTTTACCCACCCGTCGCGGAAACTTTGGTAACAAAATATGATTGTTGGTCTCTAGCAGATGCGTCGCAGGATGCGGTGTTCGGTATGCTAGCGATTCACGAACTCAGGAGTTGTGGGGAGCGTGCGGCGTGGTTCACCGAGGCCAAGCGGTGTCTAGCAGACGAGGGAAGGATTGTCTTGGTCGAACATGTCCGTGACATTGCGAACTTCTTTGCGTTTGGTCCCGGCTTTTTGCATTTCCACTCGGTGGCAAGCTGGCGACAATCATGGACGACTGGCGGATTGAAATTGGATGACAGCTTCAAGATCACGCCATTCGTGCGAGTGTTCGTTTTGAAAAAATCATGAGTGAGTTATTGCCTATCCTCTTGAGAATCACCGGAGCGGGATTGATTCTGCTAGCGATCTTGCATCTGCCTATCAGTCGCCATCTCAATTGGCGGGAACAAGCGGCACGAATGTCGCCAGAGAACGAAGCAATTTTCCATGTTCACGCACTCTTCATCTGCGTGGTGCTGGTGATGATGGGATTGCCGGCTTTGATAGAACCCTACCTTTTCATCGAAAAATCAAAAGCAGCCGCGTGGGCAGCGTGGACGATCAGCGGCTTCTGGCTACTGCGTTTATACTGTCAGTGGTTTGTTTATGGCTCGAATCTGTGGCGAGGGAAGCGATTTGAGACATTCATGCACTTCTGGTTCACCTTGGTGTGGATATGGCTGACCACAATATTCGGGATGTGCGGCGCACGGCAAGCGGGGTGGTGGTTATGAAGACTTGGTGGCTCCTTTTGCGCTTGGCGGTGGCGATGGTCTGGCTCTATCAGGGCTTGTGGCACAAGATCGTGGCGGTGGATGCGAAACATCTTGAGATCGTCGCCTCTGCACCGTCATTTCTACCGCCACGACTCGCTCTCGGCTTGATCGGTGGCTTAGAAACCTTGTTTGCAATCTCGATTCTAACGAAATGGAGACAGCAAAATTTTGCGCTGCTTCAGATCGGGATGCTAGTGGTGATGAATGCGGCAGGGATAATTTTTGCGGTTGAAAAAATCCCGGACATTGGCGGGATGCTAACGATGAATCTCGTTTTCAGCCTCGCAATCTGGGGGCTTGCGAATCATGAAGGTAGTAAAAGATAAGGTGGTGTTCGGTCACATGCATGAAGATTTCTCGCTGGAGTTATCGCTCGTGAACAGATTGCCGACGAAACGTTCCTTGGTGATCGCCTCGGGTGGTGATCTGACACTCGCCTTGGCTGGCGCGAAAATGGAGGTGATCGCGGTGGATTCTAACGCCGCACAAATTGATCTCGTGAGGTTGAAAATGACGTGTCCACCCGATCTTCAAGAACTTTGTTTCTGCGGCAAAGTGGATCGTTTGCTGAAGAACGGTGGCTGGTTTCTCAGATGGCTGCTAGATTGGCCACGGCTAAAACCCGATCGCTGCCGGGTGTTTCTGACAGATACGCTCGAAAAAATTTTACCGCATCTCGTCGCCATCGTGCATGGTAATCAGGCGGCGGAAAGATTGAGTCGAAAGTCGATTCGATTGATCCGCCACCGATTGGAACTCGCGATGAAGCAGCCTGAAGCGGCGACGAATCCATTGCTCCAAGTGCTGCTAGGAAATCGTTTTGGCAGCGATGCTCCTGCTGTTTGGATCGAGGAAGGAATTGAGAAATGGAGAAATGAAACCGCCCGAATCAGCTTACACGTCGCGGACTTTGCTCAGTTTCTCCGCGATTCCGAGACTGATTCACTTGGCTTGATTTCGGTCAGCAATCTTCCCGATGTGATGAACGAGGATGCGTGGGATCGTCTCGTCGTGGATGCCGCGAGAGCCTTAATGCCGGGCGGCTATTTCATCGTTCGGTCGATGTTACTTGAGGAGCTTAAATCCGCGAACTACGGATCATTTCACACGGAGGCAAATCCGGTTTGCGATACGAGTCCGCTTTGTCCGGTCGTTTGGATCGGGCAGAGAATTTGAGTGATGCAGTCACGCAGGAGCCTCTAATCATCTTCACCCGTCAGAACGATCAAAGATCAAAAAACCGTTTCGCTTTCTGGAAAAATCCTTCCTGCATCGGTGAATTGTGGTCGCCGATGGACTCGGAGAAGGCGCGGAGTTTTTCCTGCTGATCCGAGTTGAGCTTGGTGGGGACTTCGACTTGGACGGTCACATTGAGATCGCCGCGACGACCGCCAGAGAGCGTGGGCATTCCTTTTTCGCGCAGGCGGAAAACGGTGCCGCCTTGGGTGCCGACGGGGATTTTGATGGAGGATTGGCCGTCGAGCGATGGGACTTTCAGCTCGCCGCCGAGGGCTGCGACGGAGAAGGGCAGCGGGACGGAGCAGAAGAGGTCGGCGTCGTCGCGCTCGAAAACGTCGTGATCGCGGACGTGGAGGAAGACGTAGAGATCGCCCGCCGAACCGCCACGGACACCGGAATCGCCATTTCCTGAGGAGCGGAGGCGCGTGCCGGTATCGACGCCAGCGGGGATGCGGAGCTTAATGCGGCTGTCGCGCTGGACACGGCCATCGCCTTTACAGCTCGTGCATGGATCGGAAATCGTCTCGCCAGCACCTCGGCATTCGGGGCAAGTGGCTTGCTGGATGAAAATTCCAGCCTGTCGGGCGACGACGCCGCGTCCGCCGCAAGTGGAACAGGCTTTCACGCCGCCGCTGCCTTTGCTGCCTTTCGCACCGCAAGGTTCGCAAGGGACGTAACGCTCGATTTCGAGTTCCTTTTCGACACCGCGCGCAGATTCTTCGAGGGAAATTTCAAGGTCGTAACGGAGATCGCTGCCTTTTTGTTTGCCCGAGCCGCGCCGCGAACTACCGCCGCCGAAGAATTCCTCGAAACCGCCACCGAAGGCACCTCCGAAGACTTGGGAAAAGAGGTCCATTGGATCGTGGAAACCGCCGCCACCACCGGGCCGTCCGCTGCCACCACCGGAGAACGCGGCGTGGCCGTAACGGTCATAAGCAGCACGTTTGTCGGGATCGCTGACGGCCTCGTAGGCTTCACCCAGTTCCTTGAATTTCTCCTCAGCCGTGTGATCGCCCGGGTTTTTGTCCGGGTGAAATTTGACCGCCAGCTTGCGGTAGGATTTTTTAATTTCCTCGGCAGAGGCATCCTTCGAGACGCCGAGAATTTCGTAGTAATCGCGTTTATCAGCCATGTTTCTTTATTCTGCCGGAGTTGGAACCTTAGAAACGACGACGCTGGCGGGGCGCAGCAGGCGGTCGCGGAGTTTAAAACCACGGCGGGTGACTTTGAGAATGCGGCCTTCCTCGCCAGCAGCGCACTCTTCTTGGGCAACTGCGTCGTGGAGATTTGGGTCGAAATTTCCGCTGGTCGTGATTTCCTCGACCCCTTGAGAGGTGAGAAACTCGTTGAGCTGACGACGGACCATGTCCATGCCGATGTAAATCATCGACTTCGTATCCTGCGAGGCAGCCATCATCCCCATTTCAAAGTTGTCGATGACGGGCAAAAGTTCTTCAAGCAGGCGTTGGTTCGCGTAGCGGATGGCGTCTTCGCGATCGCGAGCAGTGCGCTTGCGGAGGTTGTCCATCTCGGCAGCCGTGCGGAGGGAAATTTCCTTCCACTTTGCGGCTTCGGCTTCGAGTTCTTCCCAAGGATCGAGAGCGGGGGCAGTTTCGGGAGTTTCAGAAATCGGCTCCACCACGGCAGTTTCTTCCGTGGCATCGGGAGTTGGGATCGGATCAGTGTCGGCGTGCATGGCGCATACCTGTAGTCACGAATGCGCTAGCGTCAACTCTTGCGGTGTCTTGCAAATTTCAGTGCGCATTTTCCTCGCCCATGAAATCCGCTTGCCATCACAAGGTAAGGACATTAACGACTCGCGGCCTCCGCTTCACTCGCGGCGTGCATTGCGACTTATGAAGTTAGCCAAGCTGCTCACCTCCGACCAGATCCTCCTCGACATGAAGGCGGCGGAGCACTGGCCTGCGATCACGGAGCTGGTCGAGCATCTCGTCACCTCCGGCCAACTTCCTGCTGCCCAGCACGATGAAATGCTCGCTGCTTTCAAAGCTCGCGAAGAGCAAGTCAGCACCGGTATTGGCTCCGGCGTCGCGATTCCCCACGCGTTCTCGGACCATCTCGATGACGTGATCGCCGTCTTCGGCAGGTCTAAAATCGGCATCGACTTCGAGGCACTCGATAACGCCCCGGTCCATTTCATCATCCTCTTCATCGTCCCGCGAAAGGACTACCACCTCCATCTGCGGACCCTCGCCGCCATCGCGAAAATGTTCACCAACAGCGAAGTCCTCCGCCAGCTCGGCGTGGCCACCTGCCACGAGGAAATCACCGCCATCTTCGAGTCCAAGCCGTCCCGCGTGGGAGCTTGATGTGATCGAAAATCGAAGCGCGTAATCCGAGGCTTCTGGACGAAACACCAAGGCCGGGAAATGAACCGCTTCCAGATTTACGTCTGCGAACCGAAGTGATTCGCCGTCTTTCTCCGTCTGAAATCGGCTTGCCATGACAGAGCGAGAACATTACCGACTCGCGCCTATCAAACTCGTTCGCCCAACTCCGATGCGCCACCTTGCTCTAGTCTTCATAGTTGCATGCTCTTCAGCCTTCGCTGGTTCTCCCGGAGATGCCACAGACACGCCTGACGTTGTCGCCAAGATGGTTCAGGGGCTTGCCGTATCGAAGATCGATGAGTTGACCTCGAAGACTTACAGAAAGGGAGATCGTGAGTTTTCGTATCACTTGAAGACCATTGATTACCTTGGCACCGTTCAGAGAGACGGACGGCGCTACACCATCGCAGCAGCCAAGTTCCTTAGATCATCTGCCAAGGGCAGTGAGTATCCACCAGCCAGAGGGCACGGATTCCTCATCGTGTTTGACGAGGCATTCGGGATAGCTACACATGGCCGCATGGACTTCGGCAACTACCACATGGATGACCAAGTCTTGAAGGCTGGTGAGACCGTAGTGGCTGACTTCGGCAGCACAGAGCCAGCTATTCGCTATCACGGGTGGCTGTTGGACTCAGCATTCATGCCATATCCATTCGCAGACCGGATTTCCGAGGCAGATTGGCAGTCGGGAGTCTTTCACAAGAAGCCATGACGACGCCACAATCCAGCCGCAACAGGCGAGAATATTACCGACTCGCGCCTAATTCACTCGTCCGCAGCGGTCGTCGCTTTTAGAAAAAATTTCCCCATGACGCTTCTCCAAGAACTCGAATCGCGCCTCGCCGCCGCGCTCACCGCCACTCTCGGCGAGAATGCTACCGCCGCCGTGACCTCTGCCGCCGATCTCCGTTTCGGCGACTACCAGTCGAACGCTGCGATGGTCCTCGCCAAGCAGCAGAAGAAAAATCCCCGCGCACTCGCTCAGGAAATCATCGACCACCTCGATCTCACGGAGCTCGCCACCGCCGACATTGCCGGACCCGGTTTCATCAATTTCCGCATCCTGCCCACCGCCTACGCCGCCCGCATGGCTGCTCTTATCCGTGACGAACGGCTCGGAGTCCCCGCGACTGGCTCGGGAAAAACGGTCGTCGTCGATTTCTCCGCGCCGAATGTCGCCAAGCCCATGCACGTCGGCCACATCCGTTCCACCATCATCGGCGACTCACTCGCCCGTATCGCGCGATTTCTCGGCTACAAAGTCATCGCAGACAACCACATCGGCGACTGGGGCACGCAGTTCGGGATGATCATCTATGGTTGGAACCATTTCCGCGACGACGCCGCGCTCACCGCCAATCCCATCGCCGAACTCGTCCGCATTTACCGCGAGGTCAACGCCCAGAAAGAACAACCTGGCATCCTCGACGCCTGCAAAGCCGAGCTGGTCAAACTCCAAGCCGGCGATCCCGAAAACCTCGCGATTTGGCAAAAATGCATCGATGTCTCGAAAGCCGGGCTGCAAAAAATCTACGACCGCCTTGATGTGAAATTCGACCACTGGCACGGCGAAAGCTACTACAACGACCGCCTCGCCAGCCTCGTCAGCGAGTTTCAGGAAAAAGGCCTCGCCCGCGAGAGTGATGGCGCGATTTGCATTTTCTCAGACGGCACCCAGCCCAAAGAACAAGACCCTTTCCTCGTCCACAAAGAAGAAGGCTGGACCGACAATCCCGCGATTATCCGCAAGGCAGACGGCGGCTTCCTCTACGCCACCACCGACCTCGCCACCATCCAGTTCCGCATCGACGAATGGAAGGCCGACCACGTCTGGTATGTCGTCGGCGTCCCGCAGCAGCTCCATTTCCGCCAGCTCTTCGATGCTGCCGCGCGTTGGGGAAAAACCTGCGATTTCCAGCACATCAGCTTCGGCTCCATCCTCGGCGACGACCGCAAACTCATGCGGACCCGCTCCGGCGAAAACGTCGGACTCGTCGAAGTCCTCGAAGAAGCCGTCGAACGCGCCGCCCAAGCCATCGCCGAGAAAAATCCCGATCTCCAAGGCGCGGAGGCAGAGAAAATCGCGGAGATCGTCGGCATCGGTGCAGTGAAATTCGCCGAACTCTCGCAAGGCCGCCTAACCGACTACGTCTTCTCATGGGATCGAATGCTCGCCCTCCAAGGCGACACCGCGCCCTATTTGCAATACTCACACGTCCGCATCCGCTCGATTTTCCGCAAGCTCGATGCACCCTTCGACGCCACAGCCGCCGAGATCCATCTCACCGAGGACGCCGAG
>JANOQR010000194.1:0-18227 GCA_031414935.1 Luteolibacter sp. | reverse complement strand
GGCTGCTTTCCCGTAGCTCGTCTCGGGATGACTCAGACTTTCACTGGTTGATTTCATGTATGTGCGTTCGCACGAGCAGGGACCTTACTGTCCCTCTTTTTCATAAAGCACGAAGAGGCGACAGTAAGGTCGCCGCTCCTTAAGGCGCGACAAGTGCCCACCGGACCGGAAGGTAAACTCTTTATCGCCCACTTCGCCCATTCTGTGATTTTCTTCCTTTCGATTTTTAATGTCGGGAGTTCTATGTTCATCGCTCCCGGTCCAATCATCCGCCATCTCAGTTGTAGTCCAAACCGACCGCACGGGTTCCGTGCTTTTTCTTCTCCAAATATTCGATGTGGATGACGTCTGCCTTGGAAATGACTCCGGAGAGCGTTCTCACAATCGACCACTGAAAATTTTCGTAATCAAGCCCCATGAGAACCTTGTTACCGCCATGGCCGGTCGCCGCATAGTCACAGAGCCGACTCCACAGACCCTTTTTCCCGTAAGCTGAGCCGATATAGGTCTTTCCTGATTCCATATCGACAATCCGGTAGATCCCTGCTGTGAACTTAAGCGCGGTAACCCAATCTGCGTGCGAGTCTGGACTCCGGCAGATAGCCCGCAGCTCTTTCAAACTGAGCACAACATCCTGATAACCTGGGAAGCTCATCACACGCCCTGGAGCTTTTAATTCATACAGCTCTTGATCCTTACTTATATGCCATTTCAGTGGGTTTGACCATTTTGCGATCAGTCGTCCTCGCAATGGTCTAAAGTCTGAAAGCTCTTCAAGGTGATACCAAATTCGACGCTTACCGTCTTCATGACCGATCATCAAATAGTCCGGTAAGTTAAGAAAATCGTCATTCTGGAACTCTCTGGATCCGAACACCCGATAGGCCCCGTGAAACTCTGCTAGCTTTCCCTCCGTCGCGATAAACGTGAGAATAACATCACAATTTTTGAACGGCGCAATGTGCTCGTGTTGCTCGGCTTGATAACGATCAAAAATTCCGTCGGCGATGATCTGTCGCATTGAACGGCTCATATGATCCGTGTGGCGCACAAGTTTGATTCGACTATGGGGCACCTTGAGTCCTGCTGCGGTCAAAAACTGTTTGATGGTAATCATGGTTTGCCGAACGCTAGAGAACCGGATGGACTTGTCGAGAAGGTCGTTATTTTTGATGAAGCCCGCCAGCGGGTGGAATACCTGTTCGGCCTCTACGAGCAACTCGCCGCCCCGCTCGTGGCCAAGGCTAAGGAAAGTTCCCAAACGCCGCAAGCCCGCTGCCGTGGCTACTTCACCCGACGATAAGCCCAGGGAACCGTGAGTGGGTAGGAAGAGACGACAATAAGGTCGCCGCTCCATACAGTTGCGATCCGCTGGCTTTTCAGTCGTCATCCGCTTTCTCGCGGTCGAACCCCTCCGGGTATTCCGGGGGGAGGTCCAGCAGGTAGGAAAGCGCATTCACGGACTTCGTTCTCTTTCCTCCCACCCAGACGGCGTCCTCCGTGAGCGTGAAGGCGAGGAAAAGTCGATTCCAGTCGATGTTCGGATCGCTGATTTCCACGGGAGCCAGCCAGCTTTCATCGTCGTCCGGCTGGTCAGGATCTGCCTCGGCGAGGCCACCGTCGGAGCTATCGTCGGCTTTGCCTTTCTTCCTGCCCTTGTCCTCGCCCTTTGAAGGTGTGCGAATGATCACCTCCGGCAGTGTTTCCTCGGGAGGAGGCGTGCTAGGGCTGAACTCCGCCGGGTCGTGACCCAGTTCCCTAAGCATGCGGAGGCGTTGTTCGTCCTTGAGAAAAAGCCGACGGCGCTGGCGGGTCCGCTCGGCCTCGCGCTCTTCTTCGAGCAGGTCGTTGATGCGCTGCTGGGGGGAGTCTTCGCGCCGCCAGTTATCATCCCAGTCTTCCGCATCCGCCTCTGGAGTGAGCATGAAATGGACCTGCCACGGGAAGCGGGTGCGGAGCAGCACCGTGCGCACGCATTCCACGATGCCGCGCAGGCGACCGATGGCGTCGGTCCTGAGCAGACGGATGTTTCCACAGCGAGTGACATGGGCATACGGCTCCTGGGTGAAGGTGTGGTATGCCCGCTGCTCGTCGATCTCGAGGCGCACTCCCTGGAGTTTGAGAAAACCGGCCTGTTCCAGCGCGACGGAGAGTTGATCCTGCACCCACCAGATTTCGGACTGGCGCATCGCCAAAAAGCCATCCCAGCCCGCCGGCCCCTCGGGAAATCCGGCGCTCTCGTAACTGCCCTCCTCCCGGATACGGAAACGTAGCGGCTCATGGACCCGTGGCTCCTCGCTGCCGAAGACCTCCGCCAGCGGCGGCAGCAACATCCGCAGCGTGTGGTAATCCGGCTGCGGTGCCTCACAGCCGTCCTGACAGACCTCTCGCAGTGTCACCGAGTCGAACAGCGGAATCCAGTCCTGCGGGCGCACACTCTGAATCGCGAAACTGAAAACACTCGGCATCCCCGCGACCGTCGCCACCTCCTCGATCCGCGGACTCGACACCCGTAGGTGAGATAACTCTTTCAACTCCGCCAAAGGTGCTAGATTTTTAAAATACCCCTTCACACAGAGCTGCCGCAAGCGGGGAAAACGCCCGATCCCATCCAGCCGGTAGAACCAGCCACACCAGAAGGATTCCAGCAGCGGCATCTCCGGCAACTGGCTCGGGTCCCTCACGCAGTTTGCCAGATCCGAGTGATGCCCGGGCCAGTCGATCATCAGGGACTTGAGCTGCGGCAGCGCACGGATACCTGCCAGCGAGCGGCCATTAGAAAGCCACTCCAAGCGTTCCAGATGCGGCAGCGTTTCCAGAGCATCCAGCACCGGCCACGGGTGCCAAGTCTGGATGCCGATGACGCGCAGCTCCCGGCACCAAGCCAGATCGTTATAGTCATCCACCCCGTCCGTGCGGATGTGGAAATCTCGCAGTTCTGGGACATGGCGCAGCACCTCCAGCCGCTCCATTTCGATGTCCCGGAGCTTGAGCTGCTGGAGCTTAGGCATGAAGGCGATCACGCTCAGATCACGGATGGGCCGGTCTGTGAGATGGGTTTCCAGTTCCAGCTTCGTGAGCCCGGGCACTACCTCCGCCACCTTCCGAAGCAGCTCGGGTTCCGGCGTCGGCTCGTAGGCCGGATCATAGCAGCGGTTCTCACGCATCAGACGCTCCCCTTCGAAGCCTCCCCACCTTCCATCCGGCCCTTTGAAGACAGTATAATTCAGAGCCTCGATGAGGCGCACGATGCAGTATCGCTCTTCTACCGTACGCGTCGGATCTGCCGCCCAAGCGAGGAATTCTTCGGATTTCGCTTCCATGAAATTAACTCTATCCGCAAATCGTCACCCTCTACAAGTACGCACACCGATGAAATCCCTCATCTTCATCGAAGCACCCACGGCGATCAAGCTAGGAAGCAACCACGGAAATTCGATGTGATTTTAACCGCGAATCGACACCCATGGACGCGAATTGAAAGAACCACATTTCTCAGAATCAGGAATTTCATTCAAAAAACTCTTCATTCGCGTTCCTTCGTGTCCATTCGCGGTTGAGAAATCCCTAGCTTGATCGCCCTAAAATTCCGGCTCAAAATCAATCCTTGCCAACCCAGAATCGGGGGGATAAAGGCACTACGTTCAAATTTGCAAATTCGCAAAAGAACGCGCTTCGACTGGTCTCCCTCGTCATGGTCTCAGGAAGTGTTGATTGTGATGACGAGACAAGCATAGACAAAAATGGACATCTACGTGGGCAACCTGCCCTACACCGCTACTGAAGAAGACGTTTCTGGCCTCTTCGCCGCTTATGGACCTGTCGAACGGGTAAAAATCATCACCGACCGCGAAACTGGCAGATCCAAAGGATTTGCATTCGTGACCCTCGGCGACCAAAGCCAATTGAATGCCTCAATCGAAGCGCTCAACGGATACGACTATCAAGGCCGTGCACTTCGCGTGAACGCCTCTGAGCCAAAAGAATCCAAGCCGGGCGGCTTCCGTTCCGGCGGCGGCGGCGGTGGTGGCTACGGCGGTGAACGCCGTGGTGGCGGCGGCGGTGGCTACGGTGGCGGCGGCGGAGATCGTCGCGGCGGCGGTGGTGGTGGCGGTTACGGCGGCGGCGGCGGCGGAGATCGTCGTGGCGGTGGCGGCGGCTACAAAGGCGGCGGTGGTGGTGGCGGCTACAAAGGTGGCGGCGGCGGCGGTGGCTGGGATTGATCCCGGACTCACCTCATCACACCAAAAATCATTTCACAGCGCCTGGCTTTCCTCACGGGAAGCCGGGCGTTTTTGCGTGGAGCGTGGAGCGTGGAGCGTGGAGCGGGGAGCGGGGAGCGGGGAGAAAATTACTCTCTACTCTTGGCTCTTCGCTCTCTGCTCTTCGCTCACCGCTCGTAACACCTCATTACTCTCGGCGTAATTCCAGTGAAAATTTCCCACACGATGGTGCCAGCCTTGGCCGCGATTTCGGTGACTGGGATATTTGGGCCAAAAATCTCTACCTCATCGCCTTCGGCAACGTCGCTTGTGGCCGTTACGTCCGCCATCAGTTGATCCATCGTGACTCGTCCTAAGATCGGGTAACGCCGTCCACGAATCCACACGTCCGCACCATTTCCTGAAACATGGCGCGGGTAGCCGTCGCCATAGCCGATTCCGATGGTCGCAACCCGCGTGGGCTTGGTGGTTTGAAATTGGCGGCCGTAGGAAACTCCGTGCCCTGCCGGGAGCGTGCGGACGAGCGTGACCCGAGATTTCAAAGTCATCACTGTGTCGAGTTTGCCCTGAAATCCCGGAATCGGCGCGACGCCATACAACATCAGCCCAGGGCGCGTGAGATTGCAGACGCCCTGCTCATAACCTAACAGTCCCGCGCTGTTGGAAAGATGCCGCCAGCGGAAACGCTGCGCCCCGCCGAGTTCTTCGATGATCTTTTCGAAGCGCGCAAACTGCCTCACCGTGAATTCCTCATCCTCATCCGCCGATGGCAAATGCGAGCCGATGCCTTCGATTTCCAAATGCACCATCGCGTCTAACTGCGCCAAAGTCACCGCCAGATTTTCTGCCACGAAACCGCCCCGCCCCATCCCCGTGTCCACCGCGAGATGCACCTTGAGCCGCTGGTTCCGTGCCGCCGCGAGACGGTTAAAATCCGCCGCTTCCCCGATGGAGGAAATGCACGGCGTCCAATCACGGGCGACGATTTCCTCACGCTCCTCCGCCCATGTCGCGCCTAACAAATAAATCCGTGTCTCCACGCCCGCCGCGCGAATTCGCCGCGCCTCGCCCACATTCGCCACCCCCAGAAATGCGAGGTTTTCGCCTGCAAGCACCTTCGCGATTTCCTCCAGCCCGTGGCCATAAGCTCCCGCCTTCACCACCGCCATCAGCTCGTGAGGAAACATCGCCCGCGCGACTCCGAGATTTTTCTTCAAAGCCCGGAGATCAATCTCCACCCAAGCCCGCGGCGGCGAAACAGGAAACGTGTCGTTCACGGGCAAGACGCTAGGCATCCGCAAGACGCTGGCAAGGAAAGCGAAGGGAAGTTTCGAGGCGATCCCGCTTGCCCGAGGTGGCGTTCGCAGGTTGTTTCCGGGAAATGATTTTAAGGGTATTTCTTATCTGCACTGTCGTCTGCGGGCTGGTGGCGGCGCAGATCCCGATTGGGGCAACGGAGTTAAAGTGGGTGACAGCACCCGCCGTTTCGTCAGATGGAAAGACGATGGTTTTCGAGTGGATCGATGACTTATGGATCGCACCGACGAGCGGCGGCGAGGCGAGACGGGTGGAGGAAAATCCAGCCCGCGAGGAAGGTCCGTTGTTTTCCTCGGACGGAAAACGGCTGGTTTTTTCATCGGACCGCACGGGTTCGATGCAGGTGTTTTCCATCTCGATCAGCGGCGGAGAGGCGACTCAGCACTCGTGGCACACGCAGGGCTGCGAGCTGGAATGCCTGTCGCCAGATGGCACTCGTGCGATCATTCGTGGCCTCCGCGAGCGGGCGGGGATGCGGGAATCACGCTTGGCCGTGATCGACCTAACGAAAGAATCGCGCGAGCAACGACTCTTCGATGCGGCGGCAAATGAAGCGGCGTGGGCGCCTGACGGGAAACGGGTGTTGTTCAGCACCGGCGGTGAGCAACTCTATCGAAAAGGCTACCGTGGTTCGCGGGCGGCACAGATTTGGGAATATGAAATTTCCACTGCTGCCTTCGTGTGCAAAGTCGCTGGAAAAACGGAGTCGCGCTCGCCCGTCTGGCACGCCGATGGGAAGGGCTTCTATTTTCTATCAGGCGAGAAAGGTTCGCTGAACTTGATGTCGCAGCGAGATGGGAGCGACACGCCGGAAGCTCTGACGGAGGAAAGCGGCGAGAGCGTGTTCTCGCGATTACCCTCGGCGGATGGCTCGGTATTTATTGTGCGGCGTGGGTTTGAGTTGTTTCGGCTCAATCCTGGAAAGAATAGAAAACTTTACCCCATCTGTCTGTGGACGCGAGAGAAGCTGCCGGATGTTTCGCGAGTTCGGAAAACGGTTAGCACCACGGTTCATGCGGATTTCACGGCTGCTTTGGACCACATCGTTTTCTCCGCCGCTGGAGATCTTTGGTGGATGCAGACGGCTGGCGGTGAGGCGCATCGCCTGACGGAAACTGCCGCCGCAGAGAGCGAGCCGTGTTTTTCACCAGACGGAGAATGGCTATATTTCCTGCGCGACGATGGCCTGAATCCTAACTATTTCCGGGCAAGGCTTGTGGATGGTAGCTTGCGAGATGAGCAGCTTGTCACCCGAGGCACGCTGTCCAAAAGCAGGCTGAAGCCCAGTCCAGACGGCAGGAAAATCGCTTGGATCGAGGGAAACGGAGACATTTTTACGGCAGCGGCGGATGGTGCAGGTCCGCAGAAAATCCATGATGGCTGGGATTTCCCGAGTTTCGATTGGTCGCCTAACACTCGCTGGCTTGTCTTTGCGGCGTCCGACAAAAATTCTAACCGAGACATCTGGCTGGGCGACGCCACGGGTAAACAAGCCACACTCAATCTCACGCGGCATCCGGCGTTCGAAGGCTCGCCGAAATTTTCACCAGACGGACGGAGCATCGTTTTCACGGCCAAGCGCGATGCGGATGGCAAGACGCGGCTGTGGAAGATGGACTTCGTAACGGACGATTTCAAAGGAGCTGAATTTTCACGTCTCGCGGATGCTGCCCGATCAATTCCCACGGGCGATGTCGAACCGATGCGCGTGATCTGGGCTGCCGATGGGAAGTCGATCTTGTTTCAAAACCAGAAATCTGCGGACTCGTCTCTGCATGCCGTGGAGCTAGCAACGGGGGCGATGCGGACTCTCACGCAACAGCGCGGAGTGCCGCTTCGCTTCGCGGCGGATGGCTCGCTGCTGTGGCGGACGGATCTAACTCCTGCGATTTTTAAAGATGGGACGACGAAGAAATTTCCGTTCTCGATTTCTAGCGATCAGACGCGCGGCGAGGTGCTGACTTTGGCGTTTCGTAGGATTTGGAGGACGCTGGGCGAGCGGTTTTATGATCCGAAAATGAATGGCTCGGATTGGCAGGCACTGCGGCTGAAGTATGAACCTGCGGCGGCGATTTCGCGCACGTCGCGGCAGTTTGATCGGACGGTGAGCCATTTGCTGGGTGAGCTGAATGCGTCGCATCTTTCGTTTCTCAGGAAGCCGTGGCCCGAGGAAATGCAGGCGCGGAAGAAGGGCGAGGAAACGGCGCATCCGGGGGTGATGTTCCGAGATGGGCTTGTGGACGGGCCGTTAGTCATCTCGCGGGTGATCGCGGGATCGCCGATCTCGCAGGTGGCGGATGCGCCGCAGCCGGGCGAGGTGATTGTTAGGATCGCGGGTGAGGCGGTGACGGCGCATTCGCCGTTGCATCGGTTTTTCAATACGGGGCCGGGATGCTCGCTGCCGGTGGTGGTGCGTGCGGTGGATGGGAAGGAGCGGGTCGCCGAGCTGCGCGGGATTTCCTACAAGCGGGCGCGGTGGTTAGATCGGCAACAAAGAGAAGCGGCGGCGCGTGAGCGAGTCACGCAGGTGGGAAATTTTTCCTACGTGAAGGTGCGGGACATGAACATGGAGAGTTTCGCGGCGTTGGAGCTGGAGGTTTATCGAGCGTCGTTGCAAACCAACGGGATGATCTTGGATTTCCGGGATAACAGCGGCGGAAGAGAAGCGGATCGGATGCTGGCGTTGTTTTGCCAGCCGGAGCATTCGTTCACGGTGCCACGCGATGGGTCGCAGGGTTATCCGCAATCGCGGCGCGTCCATGCGGCGTGGGACAAGCGGCTGGTGGTGCTTTGCGACGAGAACACGTTCTCGAACGCAGAGATTTTTTGTCATGCGATGCGCCGGATCGGGCGGGCAAAACTCGTGGGCGTGACCACGGCGGGTGGGGTGATATCTGCGGTGAAGACGGTGATCCCGGAGGTGGGTGAGTTACAAATTCCGTTCCGGGGGTGGTTCCAGACGGAGACGGGGATGAATCTGGATTTAAACGGGGCGGAACCGCATTTCAGGGTGGAGCTGACGCCGGGGGATGAGGCGTGTGGGCGAGATCCGCAGTTGGAGAAAGCACTGGAGGTGTTGATTCGCGGCGACCGATGATCGCCGCTACATCTCGACGGTGCCGAAGAGTTGGCGGCTATCGACGCCGGAGCCGGTTTCGACGATTTTCCACTGGCGATCCACGTTGAGGCGGACGGTGGCGAGGTGTTTTTGCGCCCACTGGTCGGGTGCGATCATCGAGAGGACGCGGCGTTTGCCCATTTCGTAGAGGTGATAAATTTCGCCGACGATTGGCTCGAACTGGATATCCGCTTCATAGACGAGCTTGTTCCAGTTGAAGTGGTCGATAGTCTGGAGGTAGGCCTCGCGGATTTCTTCGAGCTTCTTTTGGAGTTCGCGTTCTACCTGAGAAATGCCGCGAGTTTTGAACGAGGTGAGGTCATTGGGAATGATGGGCGGGCTGAGGGTGGAGACGGGATAGGGTAAGAATGCCCGCGATGGCTTGGTTTCTGGCTCTGACATGGTGAATGGGTGTCCTTTCGCTCACGATTTCCCACCGGGCAACAAAAAACCGGGCAGTCGCGAGGACTGCCCGGTTGGGAATTAGCGGTTCAACAATTCAATGCTGTTTATTTAGGTGTTGGGTATGCCCAAGTTGGAACCACGGTAGTAGTTCCCCAAACGGTATCAGGACCAGTCTCTGTCATCGTCTTGCCGTTGATCTTCACGTTGCCGGTCGTTTTGACCACGGGCAGTGATGTTACGCTGTTATCGAGTTTCAAGATGACTGCTTTGCCATCATAGAAATCGGAGTCGAACGTGCCGTCCAAAGCAACCTTGAAAGGTGCTCCAAGGATAGGGCGACTTGGATTCCCAGCAGCACTCAAGCCGTTGATGCCATCCATGAGGATGCCGAATCCGCACTCACCTGCATCCAAAGCTTGGGTATCGGTGGTTAAGATGCCGTCTGGTTTTTTGGTGAAGCCAGTCTTGGCATAAAACATCGTTTCGGATTGGGCGATACCTGCACGGATGAGCTGGCGGAAGCGGTCGTTGGCTCTTGTGCCAGACACAAGTGTGGTGTCTGTCGCATCCTTAACAGCGGTAGCCGTCGCGTCGTCCGGGAATGTTCCATATTCCGTTTCAAACTCGAACAGCGCGATGCCGATCTGGCGGGCGTTGTTGACGGCCTCCGTTTGGTCGGCCTTTTTCCGCTGACGGATCACCATGGGAGCGGTGAGACCGGCAAGCGCGGCGATGATGACGATGACGACGAGCAGCTCCACCAGAGTGAAACCACGGCGCATTAGGGTATATTTCGTTTTCATGGGTCTATTCTATTTTTTGTTGTTATGGGTTGGGGCAAATCGCCCCGGTTTACTTATGAAACCTCGCCACTTTTGGCGGCGAAGGTTTATTCAAATTACCCCTGAAAATGGCCGTAGCAAGACGGAAGTTGAGGGAAATTTACCACACTTCCCCTTACCAAATCACCTTCACGCCGAGGATGCCGTTGATGCCAGCTTCGTTCTGACCCGAGCCGTGGATGCGGTAGTCTTCGTCGGTTAGGTTTTCAATCCCGCAGTTGAGCGAGAGGTGTTGGTTGACGTTCCAGCCAGCACGGAGCGAGGCGGTGATGTAGCCGGGAGTGCCATCGGTGGGGATGCGTTGGTCGTCGGCGGCTTGATCGGCAGCGGTGAAGCGGTCCTCTTCGGCGGCTCCAAGGATGCGGGCCTCGGCCCAGAATTTTCTCTCAGGATGATCCCAACGCAGGGCGACGGAGCCGGTGAGAGGAAGCGTGCGGGAGTTTGATTTCTCGACGATGGGACCGCCGAGGAAAGCCGGGGCTTCGGTGTTGCTTTCTTGCCACGCGCCGAAGCCGGACAGCGTCCACTGCGGGTGGAAACGCCACGCGCCTTCCAGCTCGAGTCCGTAAATGTAGCCGTCGCCCGCGTTGGTGGCGATGGAGTCGTCTAGCGTGCTATCGGTGAAGGTGGAAATGATGAGGTCTTCCACGTCGGTGTAAAAGTAGGCGAAGTTGAGCGAGGTGGTTTCCGTTTGGTGGCGGGTGCCGATTTCGTAGGTGAGGAAATTCTCGGGATTCACGTCTGGGTCGCCGAGGACGGTGCCGCCGGATTTCGCCGCGAGATTTCCCGTGAGATCGTCGAGATTTGGCGCACGAAATGCCTGCGACGCGCCGCCGTAAATGCTCCAGCACGGGTTCACTTTGTAAATTCCGCGCAACGAGCCGACGGTGTCATCCCAATGGCGGGAGTCATCTGTGCCACCAGAATATCTGCCGAGTGTGGCCTCCGCGTAAGTGTAACGGACGCCTGCTGTTAGCTCAAATGGCTCGACGGGCTTCCAGAGATACTGGGTGAAAATTCCCAGCATGTCGTAATCCGAATCATCCGCGACGGGCAGGCTTTCCACGCGTGGTCCGCCGAGGAGATCGGACTGATAGCCGGATGAGTTCACGTCGTCATGATAGTAATCGAAACCATAAACCAAGCTCCCCGGCCCGACGGGCGACTCGAGCGTCAGGTCGATGCCGAGCGTGTCGGTGTCGATGTGGGACTGACGCAGCACGCCAGAATCGGTCGCGGGTTTGTCTGGCAAACGGTTTTGAAACTCGGAGTCCGCCGTGGTCTGATAGGAAACTGTCGCGCTCCAGTTCTTGATAAACGCATTCGCCATCGGGTTGTCTCCGGCGTAGCGCAGATAGGTGAGCGAGCGTTCTTGATCGTAGGTGTTAGCCGTCCATTTCCCGGGCGCGGCGACATGGCTGCCATCGGTCCAGCCGGGATTGTTCAGCGTCCGATGCCAGCGGGAAATGTCGTCCTGATTCACGTAATAACTGGCGAAGGTGAGCGTGGATTCCGGGGTGACGGCCCAGTCGAATCGGAAATCCAAGTCTTGCTCGGGGTAGCCAGTGTTTTTCATGCGCCCGATGGCGTCGCTCTCGATGTCGCCGTATTCCTTGGCAGAGATTCCTAACAAAATTCCAAACTTCCCGCCGATACCAGTCTCGCCTTCGATGCGCCCGATGTTACTTCCTTCGCCATTCGTACGGTATTCGTACAACGCAGAGCCGCCGTAGTAGAGCTGGCCGTCTTTCTCGCCCTTGAAATTAGAAAATTTCGCGAACGAGTTCAGCGTGCCACCGACTGCGTCCGAGCCGTAGAGCACGGAGCCTTGGCTTTTGATCAGTTCGACGTGATCCAGCGCGAGCGGATCGACGGTGTTCCAATACTGGATCGGGCCGCCACGGTAGGTCGAGTTGTTGATGCGGATGCCGTCTGCTAGAAGCAAATTTTGCCGCCCGGTGAAGCCACGAATGAACGGCGAGCCATGGCCATACGTCGTTTTCTGAACCAACACGCCGGGCGTGTATTGCAAAATCTCCGGCAGCGTCCGGCGGTGGTTTTCGGCGATGAAATCCGAGTCCAGATAGGCGGTGGTGTACGGGGTAGAGGTTTCTTCCCTCGCCACGCGGGCAGCAGTCACGACGATGGGATCGAGGAAATTTTGAGCGAGCGCAGGAGAAACTCCCGATAACAGCAGGATGGCGGTTTTGCGAATCATAAGGACCGTCAAAACGCAGCCCGCAGCGATTTCTTAGGATAAAATCACCATTTTTTCGGTGGCTGTCTCGAATCCCGCCGAAACTCATCCAGCACCTTGTATTCCCGCTCCGTGATCGGATACGGACCGGCGAACTCGACCAACCTTGGGTTTTCTATCTGAGTGCGGCAGGCGTGAGCCTTGCGTTGATCGAGGAAATACAGAATCAGATATTTCCTGCCGCTATTGCCCGTCTCCGCGAGGAAATCCGGGACACCGTGCTTTTCCACAAAAACTCTAAGCTGCGGATAAAGGTCTGACTGCGTCGTCAAGCGCTGGTAGCCAAACGAAGGCGGATCCTTTCTCACTAACATGATCTGATCTCGCGCCAACGCCGCCTCACTGCCTCCCAAAAGCACGTCCCCTACTCGCTCGACTGGGGCGCAGGAAACCGCCAGAGCCACAGTGCTTGCCGCAGCTAAAAACCGGAGACGATGACGATGGATCACAAGGGCGTTCTACGGTGAATCATCTGCCGCTATTTCGCGCACGGTCGGTGCGGATCACCTCGTCAATCACCCGGGTGTTAGGGCGGCTACACTCAGAGTCGATGAAAAATGCAGTCTCCATCGGCACGAGGAACTCGACCGCGGAGTTGATCCCAACCAACCGTCCGTGCGCGTCCACCACCGGGCCGCCGCTGTCGCCAGGCTGCAGCGGGATGTCGATCTTGAATCTCCGCGCCCGCGTAAAGCCAGACTCCGGCGCAAGGGCGGTGCCGAGTTTACCGTCGCCGGATTTAAATCCCGTCGCGATGCCGCCATGAATCACGCGTGTGCCCACCGGCAACCATTGCTCCGGCGGAGTCCATTGATAGAAATACGGGGTCCGCGCCGGGATGTGCAGCACTGCTAGATCCGACGCCTCATCCCGCCAAACCACCCGCGCTTTCGCCGGCCTGAGTTGCCCGCCCTGACCGTAGATCAGGAAAACATTTCGCCCCGCCATCCGGGCTAACACATGATCCGCAGTCAGGAAATAGCCGTCGCCCGTGATCGGCGCAGCCGAGCCGCCATCCGCATCGCCCGGTGCCTGCGCGCTGGAGAAATTCCGACTCACCCAGCCGTCTAAGTTTTTCCGCTGCGTGACGACCACCGCGCTCACCCGCTGTGCGACGACTTGCCGCGTCATTCTATTGGGCGACACCGTTTCCGGCGGCGGAGGAACAGCACATGATTGAGCTAACCAACTTAAAAACAAGATCAGCGACCAGCGGGCGTAACGTTCCATCCGCCGCGACGAAAGCACAGCCACGCGTATCCGTCACATCTCATTTCAAGATTCCGCCAACAATCGCGCGATCACCCGCCGAAATGGCGACGGCATCGCCAACGCCAAAACCGCATCCGCGTCCTGCCAGAACTCGTCCTCGCCCGCAGCGATAATTCCCGAACCCGCGTGAACCCGCAGCGTGACGCGGTAGCGAGTAATCGTGTAAAGACTCACATCCAGCACGGGCAGCATGGAAATTTCCGCTGCCTCACGAGTCGGCAATTTCCACAAACCTTCACGTCGTTTGCCGCCTTCGCGATGGAGCAGCAATCGCCCTCGCTCATCTCGCAGCCACAGTGCGTGCTCATCCACGGCAGAAATTTTCACCTTCTGTTGCTTCACTGGCAGCCGTTCCGGCTCGCGCGTTTTACAAAATGCCGCCACCGGGCAGCTCAAGCAATCCGGCACTCCCGGTCGGCAAACCGTCTGCCCCAGCTCCATCAAAGCCGAGTTATAGATCCGAGATCGCACCGGATCGGATAGATCTTCCGCCCATTTCCAGAGCTGCTTCTGACCCTCTGCGCTATCGACCGCCTCAGAAAAATCCATCACCCGCGAGAGCACTCGCGCCACATTCCCATCCACCACCGTCGCCGGTAGATCGAACGCGAAGGCTCTCAACGCCCCCGCCGTGTAGCGACCCACGCCCGGCAGTTTCATCAACTCCTCTAACTCCTGCGGAAACTCCCCCCCATGCTCCGCGATCACCGCCCGCGCCGTTTCCCGCAACATCCTAACCCGCCGATAGTATCCCAGCCCCTCCCACGCCTTCAGCAGCTCATCATCCGCCGCCACCGCCAACGTCTCCACATCGGGAAATTTCTCCAAAAACCGCGTGTAAAATCCTCTGCCTAACACCGTCGCGATTTGCGTCTGCTGGAGCATCACCTCGGAAACCAAAATCGCATACGGCTCGCGTGTCCGCCGCCACGGGTAGTCCTTTCCGCCGATGTCAAACCACGCCGCCAACGCTTCGCGAAACGCCACCCGCCCCTTTAATGCATCGCTCTTCAGCCTCGGCTTTAACATCGCGGCGGCAGAGTCAACGATCACCCATCCCAAGCAACTGCGAAATGCGGAGACTCCGATCAACCACGGCGGATTTTCGAGCCATTGAACATGATCGTCATCCGGTAAACGCGCTTCGTCCGCAGCTTGATCTCGCCAGTCGTTAGATCGAAACGCTCCGGGATTTCCTGATGATGAATATCCACACTCGCCCGGAAGCCACGCTCGGAAAAGATGTCGATGAGGATGGCGATGGCCACGGGATCTTCGAACAAACAGTCCTCCGTATTGATCATCGCCCGGCCACTCACGGCGTAGCGTTTGATGATCGGCATCATTTTCCCTTGGATGAAATCGACGACGAGATGAAGCACACGCGGGTGTTCGATCTGATAGCTGTCTAGCCGATTCACTAGCTCTTGGCGGGCGTTTTGGACGATCTCATCTGCCAGCGGAATATGGCGCAGCGTGTCGTAGGTGCGCGGGTCCAGTTCCAGTGAGCTTTGGTATTCTAGCTCGGAAATGATGTTCTGTTGGACGACATCAATCGGCGCCTGAGCGTTGATGAAATGGTAGTGGAAAATTTGTTTGAGCGAGACGAGGGCATCGTAAGTTTTCTCTTTAAAAGTGCGATAGCGGTTGCGAGCGAGCTCAGGATCGAAGTCGGTAGCACGCTCTTCTTCTGTCTTACCAACGCCGGATTGGCGGACCTCCGCATTTTTAACTATCGCCTCCCGGCCACGCTTGAGCTGGCGGACGATGCTCTCCGCCTCATCCACGAACAGCACCATGATGTGGAAAACTGGCTGGCGGAAATGATGCGCTCGCGGCGTGCCGGAGAACTCGCGACGCAGCATCACCATCTGGTCGTAAAACATTTTCAAACACTCCACCTGCACATTCGTCCGGGGAAATCCATCGAGCACCGCGCTGTCGTGAAACTCCGGCTTGAGCAGCTCTCGCAGCAACAGGCGCAGCACTTCTTCATCGCCCACCATCCCACCTTGCGCCTTGATTTTCTGTGCCTCTGGTGAATCTAGCAACTCGCTTATCACGATAGGCGGCGCAGAAATTCCACGCACTTCACAAATGAAAGCGGTGTTCGTCCCTTTGCCAGAACCCGGCGCACCACCGAGGAGAATGAGTTCTTTAGGAAAGAGCAAACTCTCGCGCCCCAGATCGGCTTCTAACTCATTCCAAACTCGTTTAAAAATTAACTGAGCATCCTTGATTTCAAGATCGGGGTTAGTAGGGGCGACATTGGGTTGACGGCGGCTCACGGTGCGAGGACTACACAGCATCCGTTTCGGCAGGTCCAGAACGGCGCATGGAAATTTTGTGCCTCACTCGATCCACGCCGTGTAATGATAGTCACCACCTGCGATCTTCGATAGCGGCGATCACTATATCATCGAATTCATCAGTCTCACCGGGCGTTTTCCCGTGGTTGACCCCTAGAAAAGCCATTGCTAGCTTCCGCGCCCCGTCATGAGCGCAGTCCCGAATTACAAAGATACTCTCACTCTTCCGCAAACGACTTTCCCGATGCGCGCGGACCTGGTGCAGAACGAACCCGCCCGCCTTGAGAAGTGGGAAAATGGCGGGCTTTACGAAAAAATCCTCGCCCGCCGCCGCTCGCAGAACGCGCCAGAATTCATCCTCCACGACGGCCCTCCCTTCGCGAATGGCGACGTCCACATGGGCACCGCTCTCAACAAGTTACTCAAGGATCTCGTCGTGAAATCCAAGACCATGGCCGGATTCGCCGCGCCGTTCGTTCCGGGTTGGGACTGCCACGGACTGCCTATCGAGTTCAAAGTCGTCAAAGAAGCCGCCGGTCTGGAGCCAGCGGAAATCCGCCGCCGCTGCACCGAGTTTGCGATGAAATACATCGACATCCAGCGTGCCTCCTTCCGCCGTCTCGGGGTTTTCGGCGATTGGAAAAATCCCTATCTCACCATGGATCCCGGCTACGAAGCGAACATCCTCCGCGTTTTCGCGAAGCTCGTAGAGAAAGGGAATATCTATCAAGCCAAGAAACCCGTGCAGTGGTCTTACGGCGCACAAACCGCCCTAGCCGAAGCCGAAGTCGAGTATGCGGACAAGGAAAGCCCGGCGATTTTCGTGAAGTTCCCGCTAGAAAATCGTGACGCCAGCATGGTCATCTGGACCACCACGCCATGGACTCTCCCCGCCAACCTCGGCATCGCCGTCCACCCAGATTTCACCTACGTCGTCGGCAAGTTTTCTAACGGAGAGCGTGAGGAAACGCTCATCATCGTCCGCGAACTCGTCGATTCCTTCACGGAAAAAACTGGCTTCAAACTCACCGCCACGCTCGAAGAAATCAAAGGCCGCACGCTCGATGGCCAGCTCGCGAAACACCCTTTCCTCGACCGCACCTCCAAGCTCATCCTCGCGAATTTCGTCACCACCGAAACCGGCACCGGCGCAGTCCACATCGCTCCCGGCCACGGCGCGGACGACTACGTGGCAGGCCAACAAAACGGCCTCGCGGTTCTATCACCCGTCGATAACGAAGGAAAATTCACCGCTGAAGTCGGCTTAGACGAACTCGTCGGGATGCACGTTTTCAAATCAAACGTGCGCATCATCGAGATCCTCACCGAAAGCGGTCACCTACTCGGCCAGGAAGTTTACAAGCACTCTTACCCACATTGCTGGCGTTCGAAAACGCCGATCATTTTCCGCGCCGTGGAGCAGTTTTTCATCTCGCTCGACACCCTGCGCGGCCAAGCACTCACCGAGATCGACAAAGCCGAGTGGCTGCCCGCATGGGGCCGCAATCGCATCTACGGCACCGTCGAGTCGCGGCCCGATTGGTGCATCTCGCGTCAACGGACTTGGGGCGTGCCGCTGCCGGTTTTCTTTGGAGAAAATGGCGAAGTCATCATTTCCTCCGAACTCGCGCTCAAGGTCGCAGACCTCGTCGAGAAGGAAGGCACAAATGTTTGGTTTGAAAAGTCCGACGCCGAGCTCGCCGCTCTGCTAGGCCTGCCTGCCGGAGTAAAGAAATGCCGCGACACGCTCGACGTGTGGATCGACTCCGGTTGCTCGCACGCTGCTGTGCTCGACGCGCATCCGCAGCTTCATTGCCCCGCAGATCTCTATCTGGAAGCCACCGATCAACATCGCGGCTGGTTCCAAAGCTCGCTCATGCTCAGCACCGGCTACCGTGGCCACGCGCCCTACAAAACCGTGATGACCCATGGTTTCGTCGTCGATAAGGACAAGAAAAAGATTTCCAAGTCAGACGCAGCAAAGTCCGGCAAGCCCACCGATGCCGCGCATTTTTACAACCAATACGGAGCCGACATCGTCCGCCTGTGGGTTTCCTCCGTGGACTGGCAAAACGAAGTCCCCTTCGGCGAAGACCTCTTCAAACAAGTCGCCGAACCCTACCGCCGCCTCCGCAACACCCTGCGGATTCTGCTAGGAAATCTCGATGGCTTCAAACCCGTCTCGGACCCGCAATACACCCTTCTCGACCGCTGGATTCTCGAACGCCTCCACGTCGTCACCGCCGAGTGTCTCGCCGCCTATCAAGCCTACGAATTCCGCAAAGTCTTCAACGCGCTCAACAACTTCTGCACCCACGATCTCTCCGCCATCTACATTGATGCGACGAAAGACCGCATGTATTGCGACGCCGCAAATTCCCCACGCCGCCTCGCCTCGCAAGCCGCGATGCACGAGATCTTCACCAGCATTTCAAAACTGCTCGCGCCCATCCTCGCCTACACCGCTGACGAAGCATGGGAACA
>JANOQR010000193.1:0-4840 GCA_031414935.1 Luteolibacter sp. | reverse complement strand
CTTTAGGGTGTCTTCGGCGCGTGATGAAGGCACCCTAAAGGGTTAAACTACAAACAATAAGGCCCATCTCAGCGATAGAAGCGCAGAACGCATTTCCATGAGTCTTCATGCTTGGAAGTGTCACACTTTGCGTTGGCCATTCTCTTGACCTTTCACCTTGGTTTACCATATTGCTGCTGTCTTCTATCACACCCTTGCGCCATGAAATCCTCTGCTACTCAACGCCTACACCAGTTTTTACCACTCACACTTCTGCTCATCTGCGTGGCTCTCTGGTGGCTGAATGGATTTCAAAACACCCAACCACACCGCCGCGAAACGATCGTGGCAAAGCCGACTCCAGCCGCCAAAACTAGCGATCAAATGGCGGATGAGAGTTTCCGAACATGGATCGCTTCTCAACCCGCCGCCAAGCCCACGAATGGCAGCCCTCCGACCACACAAGATCTCCCGACAGGAATCCGCCTCGCCACCGAACGCCGCCAACGCATGGTGCGCTTGATCCGAGAAAATCCCGAGCAAGCCATCGCTGAGTCCCTCAGTTGGACCGAGTGGGAAAACCTCCCCGTTGAAATCCGCGCGCTCACCGAACGCCCGTTCAGCACCGTCGCGGACTACGCCTATTATCCCGTCTGTTTGCCGCCCGGCGAGACTGCCATCGCAGATGCACCTAGCTACATCGCAGAGCTGCATCTGCCAGACGGAAAATCTTTAGAGACATTCGTCTATGGCACGCGCTCCGATCTCGGCAGCAGACTGCGCCTGCCCGTCCAAGGCATCGAACTCGATGGCCTAGCAGCTCTTCGCCAAGAAGTCCTTCAGGTTCTCGCACCTGCGGATGTGGCCGTCGTCATGAAAAAATTCGACGCCACCCAAGCCAACAGTGGTCGCAGTTTCTCGGATGGGAAAAGCATCGCGAACCAAGCCGTCCACGCTCTCGTCGGTGGGCGCGTCGTGATTTTCTCAAACGAAGCAGAAGCCCTCGCCGCCAATGAGCGCCTATCCGCCGCCGAGTCTCGCCCCGGCACCATCGCAGCCACTTCCTATCTGCTGCCATCCGGCGATGGCGCCATCGACTGGGAAGCCCTTGAAACTTTCGCCGCCCAGCAAGCAAGCGCGTGGACCGAGACAAAAAAGAAGGTCTTTCTGATCCGCGTCAATTTCTCCAACAACACCGCCATCCCCGTCACCCAAGCGGCTGCTGCTGGCGTCCTCAACGGCACCGTGAGCGACCAAATCCGCGCGAACTCCTATAACAAAACGTGGATCGAAGCCACCGTCAGCGCGAACGTTTACACCATGCCGCAAGCGACGACGTTCTACGTTTCCAGCAGCCTCAATACCGAGCTTCTGCGTGATGCCCGCAACACCTTCCGTAACAACAAATCTGGCGGCGACGCAGCGATCAACATCGGCCCAGTGAGCGCCAGCGGCACCGGCGCAGGCTCTGGACTCGGCGACTACGACATCGTCGGCGTGACTTTTTCCTCCATCGGCATCAGTTCCGGCGGAGTAACTTATGCAGGTCTCGCGGGCGGTGCGGATCTCTGGATGCAGGGAAATAACAGCTCCGGCGTCTTTGTTCATGAGTTCGGCCACAACTACGGCATCGGCCACGCCAGCTCGTGGGACACCACCGACGGCTCATCCGTCGGCACCGGAGCATCCACCGAATACGGCGATATTTTCGACATCATGGGCGACGGCGATGACCCAGAAGGCTATTTCCACACCCAAGCGAAATCCAAACTCGACTGGCTCACCACCGCCCAGTGGGCCGACGCCACCGCATCAGGATCCAACACCTACCGCATCCACCGCATCGACGACCAGAATACCACCTCCACCACCCTGCGTGGCGTCCGTGTCACCAAGGCCGCTGGCGAATACTACTGGCTCGGCTATCGCACCGCCTTCAGTGCGAACACGAGTCTCCAAAAAGGCGTTTATCTCAACTGGCAACGCTCTGGCCAGACACGTTGCTGGCTAGTGGACACCACACCTAACACCACTGCTGGAAAAAATGACGCACCCATCACTCTCGGTCGAACTTACAGTGACAGCGCGGCAAACATGCACCTCACGCCCTTAGCCACGGGCGGCACGGGCGCGGATCGTTGGATCGACGTGCGCGTGAACCTCGGCACATTTCCCGGCAACTCTGCACCCGTGGCAGGCGTGATTTCCGGCCCATCCACCGTCGCCGCACGCACCACTGCCACCTTCACCTCCGCCGCCACCGATGCGAATGGCGACACTCTCGCCTATCACTGGGACGCCAAAGACGGAGCCGTGAAAGACAACGCATCCAGCATGACTCACACATGGAACACCGGCGGCACCTACACGCTCGACCTCACCGTTTCCGACATGAAAGGCGGCAAACAAACCGTTTCCAAAACCATCACTGTCACCGATCCACTCGACACATGGACTCTCCAAACCACCAACAACACTGGCTACCTCGAAGCCGCCGTGTTTGGCAAAGACCGCTTCGTCGTCGCCGAATACTTCGGGGCCGTGCTCACCAGTTGGGACGGCGTCACTTGGACCAATGTCGGCGATCTCCCGAACTTCGACAAAGAGCCTCAGCTCGCTTTCGGCAAAGGCATGTTCGTCGCAGCGGGTAAAATCGACGGCAGCGCCGCTTCGCAAATCTGCTACTCGCCCGATGGTCGCACCTGGTCCACCGCCACCTTCCCGGGAGGCGTGCCACAGATCCGCGAAGTCGCCGCATCGAGCGATAAATTCGTCGCCGTGGGTGATGGCGGCACCGTGCTGACATCAAGCGACGGCATCACTTGGTCGCACCTTACCGTTCCCGGCGCACCTGCGTTTCAGCATGTCACTCACAACGGCAGCGTCTGGATGGCGGCCGCCACGAACACCAGCTCGGGTCAGGATGAAACCGTCTGGACCTCCACCAACGGAACCTCTTGGTCCCAACAGGGCGAGCTCGATTTCGACGTCGATGGCCTCATTGGAAAAGCAGGGAAACTTTACGCAATCGGCTGGTACGGCGGCATCGAATGCTCAAGCGACAACGGCCTAACGTGGCAAAGTGCCAGCACCCCCGGCACCACGCGCTGGAGCACGAACAACATCGCCATTTCTCCAGACGGCACCTTCCTCGTCACCGCTAGAGCCATGGACGAAAGCGGCACTCCACAGGCATTGCTCATTTCCACCGACGGCACCACATGGACACGCTCCACCACAGGAACCACCTTCGCTTTTGATGCAAACGCACTCGTCTATGGCTTTGGACGCTTCCTCGTCAGTGCAGACGGTGGAGCTGTCCGCACTTCCAATGGCATCTATCCGGGAAACACCGCGCCCGCTGCATCACTCACCCTCGCACCATCTAGCATTTCCGCCCGCACCACCCGCCTCTACGCCGGCTCTGCCACTGATGCAAATAGCGACGCACTCACTTACTATTGGGACTTCGGACTTCCCGGCCTCATCACCGACGGTGCCAGCGTGGTGAAATCCTTCGATGCTGGCGGCAACTACAACGGCACCTTCCGCGTCTTTGATGGAAAAGGCGGACAAACCGTCCTCACTCAGGCCGTCACCGTCACCGATCCCGCTCGCCAATTTACCCAACGCACCAGCGGCACCACGAATGATCTCAACGCCATCGCTGCGAACAGCACCATCGCCGTCGCTGTCGGCGGATCAGGCGGCATTATCCGAACCTCGACAGATGGCGTGACTTGGACGACTCGAACGATCACGAGTTCGACAAACATTTATTTCCATGGAGCCGCTTGGGATGGTTCTAAGTTCATCATTGCAGGACAGGATTTTAAAGGAGCACCTACCAACGGATGGGTAAGCGTCATTTACACATCCACCGACGCGATCACCTGGACGCGCCGCCACCTTGGTTCCACCGCAAACACCGAACTGCAATCCGTCACCTCAAATGGCACCGCCTCCGTCGCGGTTGGAAATAACGGAACCATCCTCCAATCCGCAGACGGCATCACTTGGGCCTCCGTCACCGTATCCGGCCTCAGCTCCACCATTCTCAAAGGCGTCGCTTGGCAAGGCGGCACATTCGTCACCACCGGTCACTCCACCGCCAGCACCGGCACACCGAAAGTCCTAATCTCCACGAACCGCACGGCTTGGACGGATGTCACCCCGACCTCCGGCCTCGATACATGGCAAGACATGCGGAAAATCGCTTGGCTGAATGACCGCTTCGTCGCCTCCGGTTGGTATTCCAAACTCCGCACTTCCACCAACAGCGGAGCCAGTTTCACCAGCACCCGCACTGACGGCGAAGACACTCCAGCCATGGCCTACGGCGACGGCATTTACTTCGCAGGCGGCATCAACCGCAGTGCCTCGAACGCAGACATCGACCTCCTTTCACTCGATGGCGTCACCTGGACCTCCGCTTCCGCTCCCACCACCTCGGATCGCAATGGAGCGGTCTTTTTCAAACACACCATCATCACCGTCGGCGCAGGCGGCAGCATCTGGCAAAGCGCCGATCTCACACCCGCAGGCTCCGGCAGCAACCAAGTTCCGACCTTCGCAGGCTACTCGACCACCACGCCTGCGAACACGACTCTCATCATCCCGCGAGCCACCCTCGTTTCCGCCACGACTGACCTGAATGGCGACACCGTCCTCCTCACAGCGACTAGCTCCACCTCCACCCAAGGCGGCAGCATCACCCTCGGTGGCCCATCCGTGAGCTACGTCCCGGTGAACAATTTCAGTGGCGCGGACTCCTTCCAAGTAACCTTCACCGACGCCCGCGGCGCGACGGTCAATGGCATCGTAAACCTGACCGTCCAATCTTCTGGCAGCAGCGCACCCA
>JANOQR010000192.1:0-11271 GCA_031414935.1 Luteolibacter sp. | reverse complement strand
CGGCTTTGGAAACTCTTCTTTCACGAAGATTGCGAATGGCCACCCGGCTCCGGCACCATTTGTGATGAACCGATGTATGGTCCACCGGAGTTGATGCCTGATTACAAAGCGTCCAAGAACGCATGACCAAGTGAGTCAAAGACGAGGCGGATTCAAGCGGCCAGCACAATCAACAGGTTTGCCTGCAAGTAACATATTGACCACCGACGAAACTGCCCCACCTTTCTCGGACCTCAAACCCACACGACCATGAAACAAACTCTATGCCTCTTCGCCGCCCTAGTTCTCTCCATCACTCTCGTCGAAGCCCAAAACAAAGGTAACGACAAAAAGAAGCAAGAGGATGCTGAAAAGCTGAAAAAGAAAGAGCTGCGTGAATCAAATCGCAAGGCGGTGAAGGAAGTCCTCGAAGAGAAAGACAAAAACAGTGACGGCAGCCTGTCCCTAGATGAGTATCTAACTGGTGAAAGTGACGCGGAAGCAGCGAAGAAAAATTTTGAAAAATACAACGAGAACGGTGACCGTTTCCTCTCGAAAAAAGAAATCGAGAAGTCACTTGGACTCTGACACTCGTATTCAGTCCTCGAAACGCCGGAATCGACAGCCGCCGCAGGGTGGCTAGCATTTTCTGCGGATGACTTTGAAAGAACTAGGATGGAACCCGGAGCTGGAAGCGATCTTTGCAGCGTATCGCGTGAAGGGATGGGTTCCAGCACGGCTGATCCGCGAGACGGTCATCAACTACGGCGCATTTCTCGAAGGTGGCGAGGAAATTGACGTGATCCTCTGCGGTCGCGTCTGGCATGAGGCCGCGTGTGATGCGGATTTACCGGCGGTGGGAGACTGGGTGGCCGTCGAGATGGGGAACGAAAATCAACCTCACATCATCCGTGCGACGCTGCCCCGGCGGACTTGTTTTTCACGAAAAATGCCGGGAAATAGTTCACAAGCGCAAGTCATCGGCGCGAATGTGGACTACGTCGCTGTCGTCACCGATGCGGGTCCAGATTTTAACATCCGCCGGATGGAGCGCTACTTCATGCTCATCGCTCGCAGCGGCGCGAAGGCCGTGGTGTTAGTCAATAAGGCCGATCTTTTCCCCAAAAAACAAAGCCAGCAAGCCGCTCAAGAAATCGCCGCGCTGTGGGATGGCGCGACGGTCCACGTCACGAGTGCGCTCAATGGCGACGGCCTCAAGGTGCTGAAGAAGTATCTAAAAAAAGGAATTACGATGTGCGTCGTAGGTTCGAGTGGCGTCGGGAAATCTACTCTCGTCAATCAACTCTACGGCGAAGAATGGCAGTGGACGAGCGAGGTCAACGAGACCACGGGAAAAGGCCGTCACACCACCACCGCGCGTGAACTTGTCCCCCTGCCCGGCACCGGGATGCTCATCGACAATCCCGGAATGCGTGAGATCCAGATGTGGACGGACGAGGCCACCTTGCGCGATAGTTTCGCCGATGTGGATGCGCTCAGTGCCGACTGTAAATTCGCAGACTGTAGCCATCGCACCGATGCCAAATGCGCCATCCGTGCCGCCGTGGATGCAGGGACGTTAGATCATGCGCGTTACGAAAATTTCCTCAACCTCGAGACTGAGATCGCGGCACTGAAGAAGCGCTCAGAAAAACGCCAAATGACCGTCGAGCGGTGGGCAAAGCGTAATAGCATCAAGGCACGCAACCTCGCCGACCGTATCCAGTTAGAAAAAGATGATCGCGGCGATATCTGAGATTTCAGCATTTCCAAAAATAGCGATGACCCACCTATGAAGTCCCCTTGCTTGAAACTCGCATCGTTCCGCAGAGTCATTCTTGTGATTTTGCTATCAATGGCTTGGTCCGCGCTTGTGCATGGCCAAGTCAGTGCTCTCAAGGATGCAGTCCAAGGAAAAGATTCATCGCCGTCCAGCGAGGCAGAAAAGCCAGAGGCTCTAAAAAAACGAATTGAACAATGGCTGAACTCGGCACGGGAAACACTCGCAGTGCTAGATGCGCCGAACGCAGCAAGCCTCTTGCCCGAAGGCATCAGCCAAGCAGATCTCGATCAACGCCGCCGGAATCTGGAAGGGATGATTCTCGTCACCACTCGTTGGCTGAAGAGCATCGATACCCCAAAAAAAGCAACACCAACGCAGGCGGAAGCACCGGCATGGACCGGCTTCAAAGAGACTCCGCCCTACTCGATTCTGATGCTGGACGAGCTGCTCAATGTTCGGGATGGCATCAAAACCAATCTGACTTCTAACCAATCATCACTCGCGAACTACGAGCATTTACTGCAAAGCCTCATCGGAGAAACTAAGTCCGCAGAGGATGAGGTTAGTGCAAAATTTGTCGAAGCACAGAAAGCCGATGAAGCAGCGTCCGCAGCCACAAAATGGAGACTCGAAGCCGCACGAGAAAAGTCCCGGCTGCTGGCCGCACGATCCGGCGCGTTTGAAAACAACTGCCAGAATCTCAAGGACCGCATCGCTGTGACGAATGGCGAACTCGCACTCATCGACAAAAAAATCGCCGTCGCGAAATCCAATGTTCGCTTCACCGAGGAAGATCTAACCAAGCTGCAAAAAATTTCCACCGAGCGGAAACAAGCGATTTCTCAGGAAGCGGAGGTCATCGCCAAGCGCGTGAAGGCAGCCAAGCTCGCCCGCAATCAAGCTCAGACCGCGCTCGATGCACTCGTCGCCTCTGCGCCTGCTGGCAAAGATCCCGAGGGTCTCGATCTCGCACGGTTCCGCGTGGAAGTGACCCAAGGTCGTCTCGATTCGCTGCAATTTATTTCCGAGTGGCTCGATGGACTTCCATCGCTGGAGAATCTGGGAGTAGAAGCCTATCAGATCAGAAGAACCATCCTCACCACCACTGGTTTCCAAGAACGAGCTGTGGCACTCGACTCGCTTCGCGACATTCTCGAGCGAATCCAAGCGTGGGAAAATGTCATCAACACTGAGGTGGCCAGCAGCGAGGCCGACCTCAGCCAGCTCGAATCCCGTGTCGCTTCCGTGCCGGAGGATGATCCGCGCCACGGAATGATTAGTGAACAGCGTGCCACCAAAAGCGAGAAACTCATCCTGATTCAGCGTGTCTCGCAGTCCGTGACTACGTTGAGGAAACTCGTGAAACGCTGGATCACCGAGCATTCCCCGAAGACAGAGAATTCCGAAACATTTCCGCGAGTAAAGCTGCTCGCTTCTAATGGCTGGATGGCTCTGAAGGGCTTGTGGGGCTTCGAGTTGATGAGTTTTAAAGAAAGCATCGTCGTGGATGGTCAGACGATCACTGGCAACATTCCCTTCACACTCGGCTCTTTGCTGCGAGCGTTGTTGTTCTTTGTTATCTGTTATTGGATTGCTTCGCGGATCGCAGGTCGCATCCAACGCTCACTCGTCAGTCGTGGCCACATCGCGGAGGCTCAAGCAAAGACTTTGCGGAACTGGGCGATGATCGTCGTCAGCGTCTTTCTCGTCATCGGCACGCTTTCGTTTTTGAAAATCCCGCTGACGGTCTTTGCGTTCTTTGGTGGTGCTTTGGCCATCGGTCTCGGCTTCGGGATGCAGACACTGATTAAAAATTTCATCAGCGGCATCATCGTGTTAGCGGAGCGGAAGGTCCGCGTTGGAGATGTGCTAGACGTGGATGGCATCATCGGCTCCGTCACGGAAATCAATACTCGCTCCTCGATCATCCGTGGCGCGGACGATGTGGAAACCATGATTCCAAATTCGCTGTTTCTCGAAAACCGCGTTACGAACTGGACTCTCAGCAGTTCGCGGATGCGCCGAAATCTGCGTGTGGGAGTCGCCTATGGCACTCAGCCACAACAAGTGATCGAAGTTTTAACCGAGTCTGCCGCGCGTCATGGATTGATCCGTAAGAGTCCAGAACCCTTCGCGGTGCTTGACGACTTTGGTGACAGCTCGCTGATTTTTACGCTCTATTTCTGGCTAAACATCGGCGAAGGGACGAATCCCTCCGTCGTCGCCAGTGATCTGAGAATAATGATCGTGAAGCGATTTGCAGAGTTGGAAATCGGGTTCTCCTTCCCGCAGCGTGACATGCACCTATCCACCACTGAGCCGCTGCAAGTCGAGTGGACGGGTAAATCAGATGAACCGACTTTGCCATGAACGCGGACTGCCACTGGATGGATCTTGCCTTGCAGGAAGCACGCAAAGGCATCGGGCGCACTGCGCCAAATCCACCCGTGGGTGCGGTGATCGTCAAAGATGGAGTCTTGCTAGGGAAAGGATTTCATCGCGCCGCTGGTCAGCCACACGCAGAACGTGAAGCCCTAGCAGACGCCGCTGGCAGCGATGTTCGCGGGGCGACGATCTATATCACCCTGGAGCCGTGTTCCACTCACGGCCGCACGCTGCCCTGCACGGAGGGTATCATTGAGGCGGGCATTTCTCGTGTCGTTTATGCCTGTGTGGACCGAAATCCTCGCCATGCCGGGAGAGCGGATAACATGTTAGTCGAAGCTGGCATCGAGGTCATCTCCGGCGTCCGTGAAGCAGAAGCCGAGAAATTACTCAGACCCTTTTTCAAGGTCCGTGGATGCGGATTGCCATGGGTGATCTGGAAATCTGCGATGAGTCTCGATGGTCGCATCACTCGTCCGCCGGGCGAAAGTCAGTGGCTAACAGGTGAACTTGCCCGCGCCGATGTGCAGAAACTCCGCTCCACCGTGGATGCTATCATCACCAGCGGAGAAACCGTCCGCCGAGACCGCCCCGCGCTGACGATACGCGTGCCGGAGTTGTTAGCCGGACGTGAGCAACCGTGGCGGGTGATCGTTTCAAATCATCCAGAAACCTTACCCACGGACGAACCCCGCGAGCGCACGCTGATCCGACCTCGGGAAAATCTCAGTGAAACTCTTCGCGCCCTCGTGAGCGAACAAGGTGCTCTAATTGTGATGGTGGAAGCTGGTGGCATTTTCTCTGCGGTGATGTTCGAGGCAGGGTTAGTCGATGAAGTGGTGATTTACTACGCACCGATGCTCTGTGGTGGACCATCATTTGGTTTGGCTGGCGCGGGCTTGGCGGAAGCACTGCATCTGGAAGAAGTGGATTTCCAACAGTTCGGAAATGATGTCCGACTGAGGGGAGTGTTGAGAGCCAGTCGGGCGAGATGAATCTCGCGGTCCATCAAGATAGTGCTGCCTCCAGCGCGTGGATCGCGTGGTCGATTTCCTCTAAACTGCTAGAAAGCGGCAGCATCAAGACGACGGTATCAAGGATGGGCCGAGTGAGTAGTCCGTGCTCACGCATCGCCAGACAGACCGCCTCACCGAATCTCTCTGCGGGTGGAAATTTCTCGCCATCGGGGCGGCGTAGTTCGATGCCAGCGATGAATCCGCATTGGCGGATCGCGTGAATCAACGGTTGGCGCGACGCGAGTGCGGCGAGTCCATTTGCGAGGTGGGAAATTTTTTCCGGCAGTCGATCCAGAGTTCTTTCGCTTTCAAAGACATCGAGGTTTGCGAGAGCTGCCGCACAGCCTAACGGGTTCGCTGTGTAACTGTGGCCGTAGTAGAACGCACGCTCTGCGCTGCCGAGGAAGGCGTCGTAGATTTTTCCCGTCGTCAGCGTGGCAGCCAGCGGCAAGTAGCCGCCAGTGAGACCTTTCGCGAGGCAAAGAAAATCTGGAATCACGTCTTCATGCTGGCAGGCGAACATTTTCCCGGTACGCCCGAAGCCAGTCATCACTTCATCCAAGATGAGATGCACGCCATTCGCATCGCACCAGCCACGCAGTTCGGTGAGCATCCCGCTAGGCCATGGCCGCATTTCGTTCACGCCTTGGATCAATGGCTCGATGATGACTGCCGCGACATTCGCTGAGGGAATACTTTTCATTTCATCCATCGTCCCAATGTGGCGGACGGGATAACCTGTGCTGCGACATCGATCAAAAAATCGACTCACTCCACCCAGCGATGCCGCGCCGAGGGTATCGCCGTGGTAGCCATTCGAAAAGGCGATGAATTGATTTCTATCCGCCTCGCCATTTTGCTGACGATACTGCGCCGCCATTTTCAACGCGCACTCGATGGCTGTGGAGCCATCGTCGGAAAAGAAAACCCGCTCAAGCGTGTCTGCCGGAAAAAACCCACAAAGCCGCTCTGCCAACTCCGCCGCAAGCGGATGGGTGAATCCAAGAAAAGACGAGTGAGCGATTTTACCTAACTGCTCACTAATCGCGGCGTTGATCTGCGGGTGAGCGTGCCCATGGATATTTGTCCAAATTGAGGAATTTCCATCCAAATAGCGGCGACCTTCTGAATCCCACAGCCAAGAACCTTCACCTCGCACGATCACCAATGGCTCATGCCCGCGCGAACACCATTCGCCCTGCCGTGTGAACGGGTGCCAACAGTGACTCTGATCTTGCGCGATCCAGCGGCGGGTATCGTCTCGCATGGTGGCAGGATGGGGATGGGTCATGGTTTCATCAATCCACAATCTATCTATCAGCTGATGATTGAGACGCGGGTGGTCGTATCGCGCCCGTCAGCACTCGGTTTTGGCTCTTGTCTTCGAGCCTCCAATCACTCAATCCCTGAGCAGTCATACTCATGAAATTTATGAAACGCTCCCTCTTGTTATTCGCCTTCATTCTGCCGCTGTCGGCAAATCCCGCTGAGTCTGTGAAGCCCGGAAAATTTCCGAAAGCGGGCGCGGACCAGAACACTCCAGCACTGGCGCAGTATTTTACTTGGATCAACAACACCAACGAAGGGACGACTGAGGAACAGACTCTCGCGAACCTCGCCTTTTTCCAATGGCTGCATGACGAGTATGGAATGAAGCTGGACATCTATGCCTTCGACGCGGGCTTTGTGGATGGTAAATTGTTTAGTTCCATTCTCGCAGAGTCAGATCGCTTTAAGGAACAGTTTCCTAACGGTCTCGATCAAGTTTTCAAAACGGCGGCCAAGATGGACACGCGTCTCGGTCATTGGGGTGGACCTGATGGATTTGGCGATACACCGGAACAAGAGCAGGCTCGCATCGATATGATGGCGGGACTTTGCCGAGACTATAACTGGGCACTCTATAAATTCGATGCAGTCTGCGGCGAGCTTCGCCCGGAGAAGGAGCCGGCATTCATTCGCATGATGAAAGAGTCTCGGAAGTATAGCCCGGATCTTATCGCGCTAAATCATCGCCTGCCGCTCGGCGAAGAAGGGCTTTCTCTGATGACGACGAGCCTGTGGGACGGTCAGGAAACATATGTCGATGTCCATGTGGGTAACCGAACGACTGCGCCACATCATCGCGCGGGAGTCATTGAGCGAGGAAATACAGATAAGTTTGATCGCCTACTCGAAGATCATGGAGTTTGTATTTCATCGTGTATTGATAACTTCGACGATGACATGGTTTTGCAAGCGTTCGGGCGCAATCTCATCCTTGCTCCAGAAGTGTATGGAAATCCTTGGCTGATGCGAGATGATGAGTATCCCAAGTTTGCTCGGATCTTTAATCTGGCTCGGCGTTATCGAGAAATCTTGGTGAACGCCAGTGCGCTGCCTGAAGCAAGCTATGGCCCAAATGCTGTGTCGCGAGGTGATGATAAAACCCGGATTCTCACTTTAAGAAACCTCACATGGGAGCCAGTGACTTATACGATTTCCGCAGGTAAAGAAATCGGTTTAACAACTGCGGAAAAGGTAGAGATTCGCCAGTTTCATCCGACTGAGAAATTGCTAGGAAGTTTCCGCTTTGATGAAAAATGCAGCGTCACGGTGCAACCATTCCGGGCGTGTCTGCTGCTTGCGACGACGACGATCTCGTCAGAGATTGGTGTCTCGGGTTGTGATTATGAAGTGGTGCGCGACACGCCGAATAAGCCAGCGCAGCTACGTTTGTTAGGAATGCCCGGAACGACCTCCACCGTGACTCTACTCCCGGGCACGCGGAAATTTTCCTCAGCGTCTATCGCGGGCCAGCAAGCGGCTGGATTGACCGAGGGCAAGTCGATCACTGTCACCTTCGACGGCAGTCCGCTCACCAAGCCATGGCATCAGAAGTTAGGCGTTCTTTCTGCCTCGGGATTCCCGAAAGATGCGGAAACTCTCTACGAGTCCACATGCTACGCCGCAGATAATAACGCGCTCGAAGTGCGTTCGTTAGTACGCTCTGGAGATACGAAAATTCCGGCGGTGAAAGCAGCTCGTGATGCTTTTCTGAACCAACGAGTTTTTCGCGGACGTGGGTTTTGGGATCGAAACATGTTCGATGGAGATCCTGCGACGAGCTTCTTCGTGGCGAAGCGTGGACGTAATGATTTGCGCCTCACGGATGATGCTCCACTGCGGATTGATTTTGGCGATGTGATCCAGCCGGATCGAATTGAACTCATCATTCCCGATCAGTTTTCACTTCAGAATTTGCTAGAAGGTGAAGGCGGATTTACTGCGGAAATTTCTGCCGACTTGAAGACGTGGACGAAAATCCCATTCATCCACGGAGAGAAAAATCGGATCAACATTCCGAAAGGCACCAGCCTCCGCTACTTGAGAATTCCCGGATTTTCCTATCGCATCTCGGAAGCGAATGCCTACGTCGGAAATCAGCCTTTGCCGCGTAGCAAGTGGCGCGCGTCTAACCTCTTTGGCTCCTACGCCAAGATGAAATTCACCAAAGCATGGACTGGAACTGTGCGCGTGGAAGAGCAGGTGAAAGGTGCCTATCTATGCGTCGCCTTGAACGGCAAGCATGGAGTCGAGGGAGCCTACGCCGCCATTCGCACCAGCGACGGGCGATACATCGGAGCGATGGACCGCGCCACTTCGTTTGTGAGCAATCCATTTGAAGCCGCCGTTTGCAAACGCGATAGCAACTATACTTACTACATCCCCGTGACTCCAGAAATGGTCGGTAAAGATCTCGAAGTGGTCGTCCTAGGCGGTGAAAACGCAGACGCACAACTGAAGCCAGAGGTCTGGCAGACTGCACACGTTGTTCCCTTCAGTGAGAAACTACTAGAGCTGAAATAATCATAGAGGGACTTTGAGACGCTTGGCGGGTTCTTTGACGCCAGCGTTTTGGTCAAAGGCAGATACTTCGGCGTATCTCCAACGGTGGGTTTGTTGGCTCGGGGCATTCAGCCACTGGTGGGCTGGGCGGACAGGAGTATCCGCTCTAATTAGGTTTCGTTGGCCTGCTTTGCGATCTCTTTGAAGGCGGTCGCGACGTGGGTTGGCTCCCATTTTCCTTCGATGCTGATGGCGCCCTGATAGTCCGTCTCGCGGAGGGCGCGGAAAAAGGGGCGGAAGTCATCGCCTGCGACACCGGGGAGGGTGCGGGCTTTTTTTTCGGCGATTTCGACGTGGCCGACGACATCCATCGCGGCTTTGAGATCGGCGGGGGTGTCGTTGCCGCTGGCCATGTGATAGAGGTCTGCGAGGAGGCGGATATTCGGGTGATGGGCGGCACGGATGATGGCGGCGGCTTCACCGATATGGTTGATGAAGTTGCATTCTTCGGCGCGGAGTTGCTCGACGGTGACAACGATGTTTTGGGCTTCGGCGAGTGGGCCGAGGAGTTTGAGGAGGGCGATAAATTGTTCAGTCGCTTTTTCCTTGGGCCAGTCGATTGGGATTTTGCGGGCACTGGCGCTGCCGAAGATGATGAGCTTTCCATTCGCCTTTTTCAGGCGACGGAAAGTGGTGTCTGCCCATTTCAAGATGAGTTCGTGGTTCGCATCTGGTCCGACGCAATGCAGGTGAGTCGGGCGGATGAAGCCGTTGCACGCGAGGATGGGCAGGGGAGATGCGGCGAGTTTTTGGAGATTTTTCTCAAAAACATCGTCGGGCTGATCTGGGACGAGGAAGTCGCCGACGCCGGCGGTGAGAAATTCCGCACCTGCGGCTTTGAGCGATGCGGCTTGGTCGAGCGGGGCGGCGATGCCCATGGCGGAGAAGAGTTTCCGATTTTCCTCAGCCGCGCTGGTTCGTGATAGCAGAGCCGCTCCTAACATGGCGGAGCTTCCTGCATGGAGGAAACTGCGGCGGGAGTGAGATGCGGTATCGAGTTTCATTGGAATTCGGGACAGTCTGGAAATTGGGAAAAGGCAGGGATGGACCTCCGGACTGTCCGGGAGAATGGATCGTCCAGGGGGTGACGCCTTTAAGGATTCAAAATGAGTATCTGGACTGGTTTTCATGCAGAATAGAGTCGTGGTGACATTAACCAAGGAGCGGCGATCTCCGAATCGCCGACGCCCATGAAATGCCAAAGAATCGAGGATCACCGCTGCCCTTTGGCTTTTCATGGGCGTCGGCGGAACGGAGTCCGCCGTTCCTTGGGTTTTGAATCCTTAATGGCTTTGGTCTATGGGGTGACGCTTCGGCTTTTCATTGGCTTCTCATTCGCCGGACCGCTGCGGAGTGCGGTCCCTGCCATTTTTAGAGATGAAACACTTTGCCGCCGGCCATGACTTCTTGCGTGGCCTCGTCGAAGGTGACGCGCTGGCCGGTGCGGATGGCGGCGGTGGACATGATGGTGGCGATGGAATGTTGGTAGCCAGCCTCGACGGGTGCGTTGGTTTCTTTGCGGGAGCGCAGGCATTCGAGCCAATTTTTCATGTGCGCGGTGGTGAGGGCGTCGGCTCCCATATTCGCGGCGGTGGCGGTGGCGGCGGCTTGGCTGAGCGTGTAGTCGGCGAGCAGGTTGGGCTGCATCTGCATTTCGGTGGCTTCCTTGGCTGCCATGCCGCCGTTCGAGGTGACTTTGTTGGTCGCGAGGTTGAGCTCGCCGCCGTTTGAGTAGTAAATTTCCTTAATCCCGCCAGCGGAGTTTCCGTTGCGCGAGCTGAAGTTCACCTGGAAGCCGGAAGATGGATCGTCGAGCGGGCCGTAATCGAAAACGGCGGTGAGCGTGTCCCAATTGGTCCGCCCGTCTTTCCACTGATAGATGCCGCCGTTTGCTGCCACGGAGCGCGGGTGAGGGAGTCCGGTGAACCAATGAACGGTGTCGATTTGGTGGCTCATCCATTGGCCAGGGATGCCGGACGAGTAGGGCCAGAAAAGGCGATATTCGAGATATTTTCGAGCGTCCCACGAGTCGTCGGGGCGATTGCAGAGAAAGCGTTTCCAATCGGTGTCTTCCTGTTTGAGTGCGGCGACGAGCGCGGGTCTGCGCCAGCGTCCGGGCTGGTTGACGTTCCAGCTCATCTCGGCATTGATGATGGGGCCAAATTTCCCGCTTTTCAGGTAGTCGTGCGCGGCGTGGTAGGACGGGCCGGAGCGGCGTTG
>JANOQR010000191.1:0-25491 GCA_031414935.1 Luteolibacter sp. | reverse complement strand
AGCGGGCCTACTTGCTCGGCGAGCTGATTGACGAGGACGGCTTTCACGGTGGTGCCGCCGATGTCGAGGCCAGCGTAGTAGGAGGTTTTATTTGCCATGGTGATGAAGTTGTTTTTCCGGCGGAGGGGTGTCAAGGAATTGGGTGGGAGGCGTTTTTGGACTGCTGGGGACATGTCTGAGCAGTCCAGAGGGTGCGGCTCTCACATCGCACCAGCCAGCGGACCAGCTTACGGTTAGGTCGGCCTCGAAGAGTTCGGAGAGGTTTTGGCGAGTGATGATGTCGTGCTTGTTTCCATCGGCGAAAATTTGGCCGTTTTTCAGGAGGATCACGCGCTGGATTTCGGGTGGAATTTCGCCGGGGTGATGGGTGACGAGGATGAGGTCGCGGTCGGATTTGAGGAGAGTTCGGAGGGTGGAGCCGAGCTGGAGTGCAGCGGAGAAATCGAGCGCGGTGGAGGGTTCGTCGAGCACGAGAACCTCTGGCTGATGGACGAGTGCGCGGGCGATAAGGATGCGGCGGCGTTCGCCGGAGGAGAGCGTGCCGAATTCGCGACTGGCGAGGTTTACGACGCCCATGGTGGTCAGGGAAGTGAGGGCAGCGGCTTTTTCGGCGGGTGAAAAACGCATGTCGCGAGTGCGTCCGTAGGCACCGCGCAGTGAGGATAAAACGGCGTCTTGCGCGGTTTCTGCGGGGTGGAAGCGGCTGACTTCCTCGGGCATCACGATGCCGATACGGTGGCGAATTTCCATCAGCGACCACAGCTCCTCGCCGAACAGACGGCACTGAGTGAGTGGCTCGGCGGCAGGCCGGACCTCGCCAGTGAGGAGCTTGAGAAAGGTGCTTTTTCCGGCGCCGTTCGGGCCGAGGATGGCGACGCTTTCGCCGTGGCTGAGGGTGAGGGAAAAATCGCGAAGGGCGAGAGTGTCGCCACGCCAAACTTGGGCGTTTTTGATTTCGAAAATAGGTGCCACGCGCGAATTGCTAGCCGATCAGGCGCAGGCTGGCAACTGGCCTTCGTTCGCTGCAAATCCGGCTATTTGCACTCCGCCCTCCGACACTGCATCACCACTCACAGAGTCCTTCGAGATAAGCCGCAGAGCCGTCGCGGAGCCAACTATCGAGTTGCGAGGGGTCTTTGAGTTGTTGGCCACGGAGGCGCGGGACGGCGATGTATTGAGTTTCGAGCGAGGGGAGGTTGCTCATATCCACCCAGAGTTTTTCAAACTGACAGACGGGAAAAACGTCTTCTTGGCCGTGGCCCCAACGTTTTTTCACGTCTTTGAGCGTGATGTAAGTCGGCATCCTCGCGGCGAGGGCGCGGATGGCGGTGCTGACTTTTTCAGCGTCTGTTAAATCGGCGCGAGTGAGATGGAAGGCATCTAGCAGCGCGTCGATCTGGATCCAGCATGTGTTGCTGTTGTAGTAGGAAAGGTGGAACTCGTCTTCTTCGCGAGGCATCGCGAGGCCTTCGACGAGTTGCGGGCGGCCATTGACGCGGGCGAGGCCGCCGCCGCGATCTTCCAAACGGCGCGTGATGACCTCGAAGCTGAGTCCGGCTCCGCTGGCGAGATGGTGGCCTAACAACGATGGATCGACGTTCATGCCGACGGTGTCGATGTTGTGAAGGACCAGCGTTTGAAGCTGCGGGCGTTCGACTAACAATTTCGCAAGCGTGCCATTGCGGAGAAGGTTCGGGACTTCATACCAGTGGCCGACAGGATGCAGGCATTGGAGCGGCAAGTTGTCGGTGTAGTCGCTGGCCTCGCCGGTGGTTTCTGCCCAATTCAGGAGCGCGGTGCGGAGGGAATCGCGGACTTTTTGCTGCTGCACGTCGAGGACTTGCTGCGGCATTTCCTCCCAGGCGAAACGCAGATCGCGGACGGTGGGAACGGTGCGTAAACCGATGGATTTTCCCTGTGAGAGATAGAGTGGGCCTTCGTAGTGATAGTTTTCGTAATGCTGGAGAAACTCTTCGGTCGGCGCGTGGGAGAAGTAGCTGGTGGTGAAAATATGGGGAATGGGAGTGCCGACTTCGCGGCCTGTTTTGCGGCTTTTCGCGAGGTGCGTCTCGATGAATGAGCGGTGGCGACCGCCGAGTTTGCAGAAAGGATGGAGTGCTTTGACGACGCCCGCGCCCTGAGTCCAACGCGAGCCGGCTCCGGCGGCGAGAGTGACGACGGCGACTTCGCCATTTCTTAGAGCAGCTAGACCTTTCTCGCGCGAGGCGGCGGAAATGGCGGCGGCTTGGGTGAGATCGGTCGGGTGGACATCTTCAATGATGGCGTTCGCTGGCAGGCGATTTTGTGCGAGGCCGATGCGGCCTGCCTTGAGGTCGTCGCGGATTTGCTCGTGGGCGGTGCGGTCGAATCCGTAACGGATGAGAATTTCTGTGAGGGATTCGTTGTTACGGTTTTTGCCTGAATCGCGGGGGAAAATCGAGTCGAACAACGTTTGCACCATCCCGCGAAGTTCAGGGTGATCGCGGCAAGCGGTGGCGAAGTGATCCAGCTCGGCAAGGCGAAGTGGCGAGAGTTCGTGGCGGCCTTTTCGCAGAAGCTGCGGGACGATGTAGCTGTAGTAGCCGGAAGGCATCAGCGCGTCCTCGCCGACGAGCAAGTCAGCCCAAGTGCCGCGCTCGTTGATGGCGAAATCATAGACGACTGGCTCCATCGCGAAGGGCAACGCGGAGGCTAACATCTTCTTCGTTTCCGACATGATCGCTTGCAGGCGGAGCTGGCCTTGCGCCTTTTTCTCCGGCGCGAAAATGAAGCCCATGCCGCCGCCAGCCATGCCGCCGAGCATCCAGAAACCCCAGAAGTCGCGGCCAAACTCGGCACTGATTTTCTCGATGAGTGTCTCGGTGTAGAGATTGCTGGCCCACGGGATGATCGTTTGGATGGGCTTGCGGAAATTCTCAGTCGTTGCGGCTCCGATGGCTGGGATGTCGCCAACTTGGAGGGCGGATAAAATTTTCTCTAACACGCCATGAGTTTCCTGCCGGGCGAGCCACTCGGGGCCGCTGCGGAGGAGATATTTCTCCGTGACCATTTCGAGAATGGGGCCGACGTTTTGCGCCATGCCGCCGTGGACGAGGACGAGTGAGTCTTGAAGTTTGCGCCGTGCCTCGGCGGGGACATCGAGAACTTGGTGAGTGGGCATCAGGCGGCCACGGGAGATACCGTGCTCAGGATCGCCCTCGGTGGCGAAGGTGCCTTGGATGAGTTTCATCCCGGGCCAGACGCCGCCGGAGTCCTGCCAACCGCCGCCGGAGCCGCCGATCCACTCGCCTAACAACGCACGCGCGAGGACGATGCGGCGTTCGCTTTCCTCCAGTCCGCCCGTGAGTGAACGGGCTTGGCCAGTGGCGCGCATACAGACGCTGATGAGCGCGGCGAGCAGGTTCGTAGAAACGGCGAGGCGTGAGCCTTTGGGGATGTTGTTGACGTTAGAAACGAGTTCGAGGCCACGTCCCGGACCGACGATTTTCTTCAGCAAATCAGCAAGACTTTGCCCTGAGCCTTCGATGCCGGGTGGGACGATGCCGCTGGCGATGACGGCGGCTTTGAGCAGGCCGAGGTAGTCTTTCGCGAAGTCGAACACCTCGTTGAGGCTGGAAATTTCTGCACTGCATCCGAGATCGACGCTGGTGAGGCGGAGGACGGGTTCTTCGATGATTCGCAGGCTGGCTTCGACTGGCGGTGAGGGCGATTTGTCGCGTCCGTGGACGGCGAGGTCGATGGAGATGTTGAGCACCTTCGCGCCCTCCGGGTAGTCCATGCCGAGGAAAAAGATGTCACTCCAGCCGCAATGCGTTAGATCCATGCGGACGGGCGTGCGCTCGCGCAAAATCGGATAAATGCCGGTGACTGGATCGCGCTTGGCGATTTCTGGACGGATGCGGAGTGGTTGATCGGACGGGTGGCCCATGCGGAACATCCATTGATTTCCGCTCACACTTCTCACGCTACGGCGGACTTGATCGGCGAGGGTTTGAAAAGCGAGACGCTGATAGACGGAGGCGAGTGCGCTGGAAATTCCGTCGCTCGGGGCATCGGTGTGTTGGAGAGTTAGAAAAACTTCGATGGCTTCCTCGAAGCGGCGTTCGAGGAGATTTTCGTAACCTTTGAAGGGAATGGTTCCGGGTTTTTCCCCGACAGCGAGACGGGGCGGGAGATGAAAGCGGTGGATCGAGTAGAGAAACAGCAACGCGCGGACGCGGTGATAGAGATTCTCACTGGTGCGGCGGAAGGCGTCGAGGGCGTCGGCTTCGGTGAGGAGCTCGGCGAGTGTTAGTTTCTCGCAAGCGGAGTCGAGCGACTGATTACGAATGCTGTCGTCGGGCGAGGTAATGAGGGAAAGAAGAGCCATGGCCGAGTGCGCTTAGGCTTGGGATTGGGCGAGGAGGGTGACGATGTTGGTGAGCACCTCGTCGCGATCTTTTCCTGCGAGACCAAGAGCAAGCTGGGCAGTGAGGAGGCCGTAACGCACGCCGATGTCGTGACGGCGGCCTTGGAGCTCGTGGGCGAGGTAGCGTTCGCGGCGGGCGATTTCAGAAAGCGCGCTGGAGAGGTCTGCCCGGCCACTTTCGAGCTGGCGGGTGAGGATTTCCATGACCATCGGCGTGAGGACGTGGAGGCCGAAGAAGCAGAGATAATTTCCCGCACGCAGACCGGGGATCACAAGTTTTTGCTCGGCCTCGGTGGGGGTGGGTTTCTCAATGACGGTCTCGATCTGGTAGAGCAAATCGCTGCCCGCAAGTCGCCGACCGCCGATGGTGCCGTAGAGCGGGAGTTGGCTTTCGTGGGTGGCTTGGACGGCGGAAACGGCGCATTTTTCCGCAGTGGCGGTGGCGAGGAGTTGCGCGGCGCAGGAGGTCTCGGTGCGGCTCAAATAGAGATGATCGCCGACCATTAGGAGAAACGGATCGTTCGCGGTGAAATGGCTGGCGCAGTGGACGGCATGGGCGTAACCGAGGGGTTCGGGCTGCTCGATGAAACGCATCCGACTCGCGTGCGGACCCGCAGCGGCGGCAAATGCGGCTGCGTCGCCCGGACAAATGATGACCGCGATTTCCTCAATGCCCGCAGTGGTGATTTCCTCCGCGAGAATGGCGAGGGCTGACTTCGAGTGGCCGTCGCGATCCACGAGGGTCTGGAGCGGCAGCGTGCGTTGACTGGCTCCGGCGGCGGTGATGACGGCTTTTTTTACGTTCACGCGGCGGATTTTGAGGATGCTGCCTGCTTTGGCAACCCTCAAGAAGTAGGATCATTTTTGCGCTATGAATCTGCGGCCTGATCCCCCCGTGAATCAGCATGGAGAGTGCCGATTCGTCACGCACACCATGGACCGCGTGCAGCTTGCCGCCGTATTTCAATCCTATTCTCGCCCCGCCTCAGGAAGGCTCGGAAAATTGACGTTCTGCCTCGATCCAGTCGCCGTGAGAATCTCCCGGCAGCCCTTGTTCCACCCGGCGGCGGTAGTTCAAATACGCGGCGCGGGCGATCACATCCAGAGAGGGTTTCGCGGCAGCTTTCGCGGCGACTTTCACCGCCGCTTTCTTCGCGGGAGCATTTTTTGCGACCGCTTTCTTCGCGACTTTAGCCGCCTTTTTCGCGACAGGCTTCGGGGCGGATTCCGGTGCTTTCGCGGTAGGCTCCGGGGATATTTTAGCAGTTTTCTTAGCAGCCATAATAAATGTCAGTCTTGATTGAGCAAACGGGATACCAAGACGGGAATAATCTCCCCGACTCGTGATTGCCAGCCAATTTCATCCGCGTATAGTCCCGACATGTCCGACGGCTATTCTTGGAGCGCAACGCGTGACAGCAGCGGCTACCGGCTGCCCGGCCCAGACCACCTCGGCTGGTGGGCGGCGGTGGCCATGCTGCTTTCCATTCTCCTCCACGTCGTCGTTTTCTTCGCGCTGGATCAGATGAAAATCGCCTTCAAGTTCAAGGAAGCCCAAGAACTCAGCACCCGCGCCATCGACGTCCGGCGCGTGGAAGTCAGCCCCGCCACCGAAGAACGCTCACTCCCGCCTGAGCAAGTCGTCCAGCCGCCCAAGGACACAAACTCGCTGCTCGAAGAGATCGATCTCCTCGCGAAATTGCCCGAAAACCTCGAGATCGACATCAAGCCCGACGTCGTCAAAGCCGCCTACGCCCTGCAAATGCAGAAACCGCTCATTGAGGGCGACCCGAAAGCCATCGCCCGAGAAATTTCCGCAAACTTCGAGATCGATACCGCGGACATCCCCGAGCTGGGACGCCAACCCGAGAGCATCCGCCCCGCCGCCGTCGGCCAGCTCACCGTCGATCCCGGCGCCGTTTCCGCAGACGACACCGAACCCGGCGGCTCCGCAGACCTCATCAAATACGGCGCGAACGGCAAAACCCCGACCGGCACCCTCGACGGTGTGACCTCGCTGGAAAACCTCCTCGACCTCCCGCCCAACATCCTCCTCGGCAGCAAAACCATGCTTCCCAGTGATCTTTTGTTCGAGTTCAACAGCTCCGACCTCCGCGACAGCGCCAAAATCGGCCTGATGAAACTCGGCCTGCTGATGGATAAAAACCCCGCTCTTTACTGCTGGATCGAGGGCCACACCGATCTCGTCGGCGGCGACGATTTCAACCTGAACCTCTCCATCAAACGCGCCGAGGCCGTGAAATCCTACCTCGTGAACTCGCTGCGAATGGACGCGGAAAAAATCTACACCCGCGGCTTCGGACGTTACGAACCGCTCGTCATCACCGGCACCGCCAACGAGCAATCCTCCAACCGCCGCGTCGAAATCCGCATGAGGAAAACCCCGCCGACTAAGGAGCAAATGACCATCGCCCCGCAAAAAGCCGCCATCATCGAGGAAACTCCCGCGCCCAAAGCCGTCCTCGTGAAACCCAACATCGCCCCACCCGAAGCCGCGCCCGCCCCGAAAGCCCAACCTGTCGAAGAAGAAGCTCCACCGCCTCTCCGCGCTCTTCCCGCCTTCCCCGAAGTCCCGACCGCCACGCCCGTCGAGCCAAAAATGGTCCCCCGCGCCCTACCCATCGAAGAAGAGTAAAAATTCTAAAAAGGCAGGACCTATCCCGAATGACACTAACTCAAGGGTCGTTTGGAATGATTTCACCTGCGAGTTTGTGGTAGCGGAAGCGATGGCTGCTCTCGATCATTTGATGCCGGGGAACTTTCAGTCGCTGATAAGGCTTCAGTTTTCGTTTCACTGCTCTGGGTTCGCCGCAGGACGCTCGGCTAGAAACCTGATCTTCAGCGACTGCTCCGTCAGGTCCGTGACCCGTCGCTTGCGGAGTTTGGCTGAGGACGCGCAAAGCACGATGGGCTGCCAGTGGTTGAGCCTGTCGATGGTGCCTTTGAAACTTGCTGATTCTGTTGCGACCGACTTGCCGTGGTGCATCAGGGCGCGCTGAAGATTGTAGGCGATGATGTGGGCTAAGAATTCGCGCCGGATCATCGCCGGGGCCAGCCTGCGGGAATTCTAGCTATTTTCATCCCAAAAGACCGTTAAGCTAGCACCATTCGCGTCGATCCCTGCCTGTTCGGTCCCGAATGGCGTAAAACTTCCTCGCCGCACACTTGCGGGTGACGGGCAGGTTCCAACTGAACCTAAATAATTTCTCCACGTATTTTAATGATGGCAGTAAAAAGTTTTTCCTAGCAGCATATCGCAGTCGTTATCAGCCATGAAGACACTTCATTTTATCTCAATGCTCACGCTGGCGAGCTGGATTATTTCCAGCTTCTGCTTCGCCACCGTGGTCGGAACCTCCACTGTGGAGCAACCCGTGAACTTGGGAGTGAAATCGGATCCGAAAAAGATTCCGCTCGGGCGCGTGGGCGTCATCAGCAACCACAACTACGGCATTCACGCGAAGATCTGCGAAGCCCGCCCCTGCCCCGATGGCGCGATGCGTTGGGAGGGTGGCTCGGAGTTGGATCAAAATCTAGCAAGCGTCTTCGGCATCTCGATAGAAACGAAGGACGAAACTCAGATTTCCGCATTTCCCATCAACCTGCGGCTGAAAGCATGGAAGCCGCCGGGCTACAGTCCCTACACCAAGGAGCAAGTTCTAGCCGCCACACTCTGGTGCCTGCTCCGTCGCACGATTGGCACTCCTGAAAATCCTCTGGATATTCGAGTGATCGCAGAGGGAGCTGAGGACAAGGTTTTGGAAGCGAAATACTCGGCAAAATACATCAACCGCCCCGACACGGAAGGAGGAGAAATTCCGCCATTAGAAATACCGGGCAGCGTCCTCGAAGTGGATTCGCGAGGGATTGCGTGGGTCGTCTTTCCTGACGTTTCACGAAATGCGACTGCCACTCCGCCGACTCCCGGGATGATCATCCTAGCAGCCAGTGGCGATGGCGATCCGGGATGGCATATCCTGCCAGTCTGGGGAAATGGAAACGACGAAAGTGAGTTCCTCCGACTCAACAGTTGGTCCGCCATCATGTGCTATTCGAGCTATCGCTCGCGAGGCGTCACCGAAGCGAACTCGTTTCTTCAAGCGGGAGGATTCTCCGATATGGATGTGGGGCTAACCGACACAGGCATTTCCGTTACGATCAGCTACCCAAATGTGCCGCCGGAGACGCTGGCGGCAAACATCCTCGCGCTTATCCTTTCCGCACAACCGACCGCGTCCACTCCGCTGACGATTTCACTCCGTGTCGAAAAATCCGGCCTAGCCACTTACGCCGCATTCCGCGACGCACCCGGCTGGAAGGAAACACAGGAGAAAAACTCATCCACTCTGCTGGAGTGCGACTTTGTGTGGGATGATGAAAATGAGGAACTCGCCCAAGGTTCCGTCCCCTTGGTCCAGCTCGATCAAATCGGCTGGATTTCACTGCGTCCCGAGGCTGAAACGGATGAAGAGGAGTCGAAAGTCAGTGAGCCAGATTCCGCCGAAGTTGAGACAGAAATCCCGCAGGATTTTCCTGAAGAAGCACCGAAACCAAGTGTCCGTCAGCCCTCCGAAATGGACTTTAAAAAAGACTGGCGCAAGATCATGGAGCAAACCACCACTCCGCCATTCCAGCAGAAGTGAGAATTTGCTGAATCGAGTTTCCGCCTGACTTTTCTGAAAATTCTTACCTCCCACACCTGATGACACGCCGCCAACTTTTTGCCCTTGCGACCTTGGCCTTGCCGATGAGCAGCAGGGGCGATGAACCAAAGGTCAGTCGTGGACCGCAGAAAAAAGGCCTTTGTTTATCCGAGAAAAAACGTTCGCCGGAGAGAGTCGCGAAATTCCTCCAAGCCGTCGGTGCTCGCTGGATGTACAACTGGAATATCGATCCGCCCGCGACTCTGGCAGACGGCATCCATTTCACGCCGATGATCTACAACCAGCGCGGCGTCACGGAGGAGAATCTCGCTCGCGTGAAATCCCAAGCCCGCGTCCACCGCTATCGCGAGCTGCTCGGCTTCAACGAGCCCGACGCAAAAACTCAGGGAAATACCACAGTCGAACAAGCCCTCGACGCATGGCCCTTGCTGGAAGCGACTGGCCTGCGTCTCGGCAGCCCGGGTTGTGTCCATCCCGACAACGAGTGGATGACGGCCTTTATGAAAGGCGTCGCGAAACGTGGGCTACGCGTGGATTTCGTCTGCGTCCATTCGTATGCTGGCCCCGGTGCTGATTCCTTGGTGAAACGCCTCGAACACGTCCACGCGCTCTACAAACGGCCCATCTGGATCACCGAGTTTGCCGTCGCGGATTGGGATGCAAAAACCCATGCAGAAAACCGCTTCAAGCCCGAGCGAGTCGCTGAGTTTGTCACGGAGCTGCTACCTCGGCTCGAAGCGATGGACATCATCGAGCGTTACGCCTGGTTCCACGGCGGTGTCAGCGGTGCGACCATCGCCAGCTCCAAGCTCTTCAATCCCGATGGCTCACTGACGGTCGTCGGCAAGGCATACCGTGCAGTGGGGTGAAAATCTGCCATCTGATACTGAATTTCAAAAACGACGCGACTCCTTCATCGGATCGCGCGAAATAAATTTCGCGGTCCAGTCTTCATCCGCCTGAAAGCACTCGCTGACCAAACGACTTCCTCACAGCTCTCAGCTCTCCGAAAACAGCGCGTCCACCATGTCCAAGCATTTCCTGCCGGGCATTACGCCGAGATTCATTTGGTTCATGGTGTAGGCGAAGGAAATGCCAGATTGCGGATCGGCGAAGGCGTGGCTGCCACCTGCACCGGGATGACCGAAGGCGGAAATGGACGGGCCGTAAATGCTGCGAATTTTCCGGCCCGTCGCATCGCACGGATCGAGCTGCGCTCCGCAGGTAAAGACCGTCGGGCGGAGCAAAACGCGGTCATCCGCCGCAGAAATCGGCGTGGCAAGCGCATTCCTAACATTCACGGAAAGCGGACTCGCGATGGAGCCCATCGCCGCCTGATAAAACTTCGCCAACGCCGAGGCCGTTCCCACACCGCCGAGTGCCGGAAATCCTGCGGACCACGCCAACGAATCGTTCATGTCTTGGATCGAGCGCAGCCCCGCAGGCGAGGTGAACGCCTTGCGGGTGAACGTCCCTTCGCGCGTCATTTGCTGGTAGAAATCATCCTCCTGCTCCGGCTTTCCTGCTTTACCCGGATAGAGCCTCGCCACCCGCGGCCACTCAGTTTCCGGCAGGCCGATCCAAAAATCCAACTCCAGCGGACCCGCGATTTTCTCTCGCCAGTATTCGCCGAGATGTATCCCCGTGAGACGGCGAACTGGCTCATCCACCAGTGCTCCGAACGTGCGCGGATGATAGCCGTGCCCTTGACCTAACTTCCATGCGGGCACCTGCAATTCGATGGCCGCGACCACCGCAGGGTGATCGAAAATCGACGGCTTTTCCTCCAGTCCTGCAAGACCACACTGGTGACAGAGCAGATGGGAAAAACACGCATCCGCCACAGGAAACGTCGGCCAAACTTCGTGCACCGGTGTGCTCGCGGAGAGGCCGTGAGTTTCAAGAGCCACCAACAACGTCGCGGCAGATGGCACTTTGGTCGCCGAATAGACAGGAATCAAAGTCGTGTCCGTCCAAGGCCGCCTCATTTCCCGCTCGCACCATCCGTGACCTTCGGAAATCAGCTCGCTGCCATTCCACCAGACACTTACGGAAGCACCCAGCTCGTCGCGCTCACGGAAATTCCGCTCGAAAACATCGAGCAATTTACCTAACACCGAGGGACTCGCCGCCATGCTTGGGTGTGTCTGATACAGCTTCGTTCCGCAATTCCGATGTCGCCGCGACCGCTTCGTCGATCTCCGGCTCCGACCGATGTGACGACCATTCCTCGACGACGCGGAACGCCACCGCGAGCATTGTCGGCCCCATGAATACGCCCACAAGTCCGAATGCGAGTGCGCCACCGATGACGCCACAGAAGATTAGGACGAAAGGCATCTTGCTGCCTTGGCTGATCAGATAGGGCCGCAAGAAATTATCCACCATGCTGATTCCAAGTCCGCCCCACAGCAGCATAAAGATCCCAAGACCCGGCTTATCTTGCGCGAAAAGCCACAACGAGGCTGGCAGCCAAATCATCGGCGGACCAAATGGCACGACTGCGAAAAAAAACGTAAGCACACTCAGCAAAACTGCCCCCGGCACCCCGGCGATCCAGAAGCCGAGGCCCGCGACTAACGCTTGGGCGATGGCCGTACCAAGGATGCCATAAATCACCCCGCGCACCGTGTCGCCTGCCACTTTGATCAAACGCTGGCCACGCACACCGGCCAATCGGTCCGCCGCTACAGCGAGCCTGTCGGATAGAATCGAAGCGTCGCGCAGCAAAAAGAAAGCCAGGAAACCACTCAGCACCAATTGAACGACTCCTTGTCCAACTGACAAAGTCATCGAGAGAGCCCTGCGAATGACCCATGCGAGAGATTCACCTAATAGTCCTGCAAAGTCTTGAGCTTTGATGGCATCACTCACTTTGAGTGCTTGCTCTTCTGTGGTGCCTGCCGGAGTTACAGGCTCATAAGCGGTCGGAGTGTCAGTGTTCTCTTCGCCGACAATCTTCGCCTTCGGAGCAGCCTTCATTTTTTCATCAAATCGCTTGAGAAGAGGATTCCGAAACTCCGCAAATTTCACCCAGTAGTCAGTCATTTCCTTGCCCACGAGCGGAACTTTTTCCATCCACGGCGGTGCCTGTTCCGGCGCAGACATGAACCAGTTCCGCGTGGCCGTCCCTAAATCTTTCGCATCCTTCGCGATGCTGAAACCCATCAGGACGATAGGCCCGGCGAGGATGATCGTCATCGTCAGCGTCACGAAACACGCAGCCAAAGTCCGCGAGCCACGGAACCACCGGGTGAAACTCCGTTGCATCGGATGGAGCGAGTAAGCCAAAATCGCCGCCCACATCAGCGCCGTCATGAACGGCTTTAGGATGAAAAAGCAGCCAATCAAAAGCAGCAACAACGCCAAACCACCCAACAGCGGCTCGATCTTGAATGGCTTTGCAGTGACCTTGGACTCCATGAACTGCGGCGAGGCTAATCCGATTTTTCGCAGTCCACCAGCCAGTTTCTGGGTTGATTTTGGAGCAAGCTGAATTTCAAAAAACTAACAAGATAAGTCACGCAGCTCACTCTGGAATCCCGGGACAACTTCCTCGCGGACTTGCCAGGTGCCATCTTTGTGGATCTCCAGCACCGAGTCATATTTGAGCTGCGACTCACCGTTTTTCGCGAGAACCACCACCCCGGTTCCCTGTTCGGAAAGCATGTCCATCACACTGGCGATTTGATTTTTGGACAATGAGCTGCCGGGCCGATCGAGGAAAACGAAGGCGGGCTTGGTCAGGAAAATCCGCGCCACCGACAGCAGGTGTTGCTCGCCGATGGAGAGGAGATCATCCCAATTTTGCTCCGTATCGTAGCCTTGGGCACGCGAGATGACTTCTTCGATCCCTAATCGAGTCAGGATTTCAGTGATGGCTTCGTCAGAGGTTAGTTTTTCCATCCCCGTACGGATGAGAACTTCACGCAGCTTGCCGGGCGGCAGATAGGGACGTTCTGGCAGGAAAAGAATTTCATCCAAACTCGGGCGAATCATCTCCCCGCCGCCGCAGTCCCAGATGCCAGCGGTAGCTCGAAATAAGGCTAATTTCGCGGCGTCCTCACCATCCACGAGCCAACGGGTGCCACGGGGAATCGACAGATTGAGGTGTTTCACCAGCTCGCGAGTTTTATCCGCCGAGTGCAAAGTGACACTGTGATAGGCGACGCGATCCGGTGATTCCTCGACCTTTATCATGCACGGCGTGGTTTGGTTCGCTTGCTCGATTCCATCCTGCAACGTGTGCAGCCTCGCGATCACCGCAGTAAAGGCAGAGATCGACTGGAACTGCGTAACGATCAGGGAAAATGCTCCTAACAAAGTCGCGAAAGCCATCGTGGACTGGGTGATGACGCCGAATTCCTTGTCGTGCCAAATAAACATCGGCGCGACGATGAGCGCGGGGATGATCTGAATGAAGTAGTTGTAGCCGTTCGTGAAAAAGCCGAGATTACGATTGATGCGGATCAGGCGGCGGAAATTTTCAGTGAGCGCATCGAGGCTATGATTCAGGCGCAGCTTGAAACGTCCTTCGCGGTGGGCGAGAGCGATGGACTCCGCATTTTCCCGGACGTGAATCAGATCGGAGCGGAAATTCGCCTCCATATCGAGCTGGTTATAGTTCAGCCGGATCAACGGTTTCCCGAGAATGATCGTGAGCACCGAGCCGCAGATTGCATAAGTCACCGCCACGCAAAACAAAAAGGGGCTGATGCTCCACAAGACGCCGGAAAACGAGATCGCCGTTAGAAATCCGTTCACGATCAACAAAATGAACGACAGCGTCGTAGTCGTGAAGGCCCGCACGTCATCGGCGATCCGCTGATCTGGATTTGCCACCATGTGCGAAGCATCCAGCCGATAGTAGGTGCGATCCTTCAAATACGCATCCATCAGCCGCCGCGTGAGCTGCTCGCGCCAAAGAATGCCCAAGCGTTCTTCGGTGAAGCGGAAAAAAACCACCACCACCGTGGAGGCGAGAAAAACGAGCACGTAGAGGAATGCCTGATGCTGAAAAACATCGGGTTTCTTATTCTCAATCGCCGACATGAAATCCCGCCCGACATAGCTGTTGACCACGTTTAAGCCGTTGATCGTGAACATCAAGAGCACCAGCATGACCGCAAACATGATCGCCTTCGGGCCTTCTTTCGACCTCACCAACATCCGCACGACCGCCCGGAGTCGCTTCCAAGTGGTGCGGATGAATTGGACTTTCTCGTTGGACATTCGGCAGTGGCTATCGGCTCAATAATACGGAAAAGTTAAATACTTTCGGGCAGCGAAATCGCAAAATCCTTCTCCAATAGCAAAGCTAATCCCGGATCTGCCTCAGATTTTACCCGCCTCGCCCACTACGCCTCCGCGGCTTTCACCATCACTTGCGGCCTCCAGTGGCGATGAATCCACACGCTTTGCACCAGCCCTAGCAGGAACATGCAAATGACCACGAAGGTTCCCGAGTAACTAATGAGCGGCATCGGAATCCCGGTAATCGGCATCAGCAGGACACACATCCCGATGCTTTCAAAAATGTGCGCGAAAAACAACGCGACGACGAGACACACAATCAGACGACCCGACACATCACGGCTGTAAAACGCGATGAACAATCCCTGAATAAGCAGCACTGTGAACGCCGTGAGCAGCAACAAGCTGCCACGGAAACCCAGCTCCTCCGCGATGACTGCGAAGATGTAGTCGTTGTGCGCTGTCTCACGGGAAATGAAGCCTTTTGCGTGGACCGACTCCTTGGAAGTGGAGTTCAGGCCGATGCCTTTCCAGCCTGCCTTGCCGACAGCCATGGCGACGTAATACGGCGCGTAACCGTCGCCCTTGATGTCCACCTCGCGCCCCTGCGCCATTCGCAGCCAAACGTCGATCCGCTCTGGCCCGCGCTTGGAAACCAATGGCAGCGCGACGAAATAGAGCAACGGCAACAGCCCCGCGCCGATGAACCCCATGCACGTCAGATAGCGAAACGGAATCCCACCGACGATGAGCGCGACGATGGCCACCGGAATCCACACCAACGCAGAACCCATATCCCCCATTTTCATCACCAAAACGAATGGGATCAACGCCACGACACCGATGATCCCGATGCGGATAAACGGCGCACCAAACCACCGATGCAGCTTCGGCAAATCCTGGATCAGCCACGCAATCAAAATAATCCCAGCCGTCACCCCAAGCTGCGCCGGTTGGAAAGTCAGCCCGCCCGGTAATTTCAACTGATGGACATCATCATTCTGCATCATCCCCATCACCATCAGCGCCATACTCACCAGATAAAACGGAATCCCCAGCCAGCGAATCCATCGGTAATCCACAAACGCCGCCGCGAAGTACGCAATGCTGCCGATGAGGATGAAGGTCTTCTGTTTCGAGGCAAAATACGGCCCCGCATTCCCAAACTGCTCCAGCACACTCCGAGGCACCGAGACATGCCGCGCCGCACTCTCGATCATAAAAACGCCGAAAATCAGCAGCCCGTACATCACCAGCACGAACACCCAATTCATCCCTAAAATTTTCCTCAAAAACGGCGTCATGGCTGGCTAGGCGGCGACCATACGCCGTCCACCTGCCATGGCAAGGAAGGCGTGAAAATCAACGAAAGGTCCGCCGCCATGGCACCTTACGATTCCAGTCGGTGAGTGGCTTTCGCGAGGCACCGCCACGGCCTAGCAGCTCGTCCGCGTGATCGACGATGATCGAATTAGGAACCAAGTAAATTCCCCTCAATCACGCCACCTACGATGATCCCGCTGGAGATCATGAATTGAGGGATTTGGTATCAAACGAGGATTTTAGTGACGACATTCCCATGCACATCCGTGAGGCGGAAGTCGCGGCCTTGGGCGCGATAGGTGAGCTTGGTGTGATCGAATCCCAATAGATGAAGAATGGTGGCGTGGAGGTCGTGGACGTGGACTTTGTCTTCCACAGCGTTGAAGCCGAGCTCGTCGGTTTTTCCGAGTTGGACACCGGCTTTCACTCCGCCGCCGGCCATCCACATGGTGAAGGCGTTCGGGTGGTGATCGCGGCCATCGCTGCCGCCTTGGACCATCGGCGTGCGTCCGAATTCACCGCCCCAGATGACGAGGGTTTCATCGAGTAGGCCACGTTGTTTGAGGTCTTTCAGCAGAGCGGCGCAGGCTTGATCGACGTCCTTACAGTTTTTCTGAAGGTCTTTGGAGAGGTTGCCGTGTTGGTCCCAGGACTCATGAAACAGCTCGACAAAACGCACACCGCGTTCGACGAGGCGGCGGGCTAACAGGCAGTTATTGGCGAAGGAGGCTTTGCCGGGTTCGGCTCCGTACATTTTCTGAATATCCTCGGGTTCGCGGGAAATATCGGTGACTTCCGGAGCGACGTCCTGCATACGGAAAGCCATCTCGAAGGCGGCGACGCGGGAGTTGATCTCGGGATCGCCGATGGACTCGAAGCGTTTGTGATTGAGGAAATTCACGGCGTCGATGGTGCGTCGCTGGGTTTCGCGGGTGATGCCTTTGGGGTTGGAAAGATAGAGCACGGGTTCGCCGACGGAATTGAAGGAAACACCATCGTGAATGGTGGGGAGAAAGCCGGAGGACCAGTTGTTATTTCCGCCGGACGGACCTTTTTGGCCGGAGGACATGACGACGAAGCCGGGCAGGTTGGAGTTTTGCGAGCCGAGGCCGTAGCTGACCCATGAGCCGAGCGAAGGACGCCCGAACTGCTGGGAGCCGGTGGACATGAGAATCTGCGCCGGAGCGTGGTTGAAGGCATCCGTGTGCATGGAACGGATCAGCGCGATGTCGTCCGCGCAGGAGCCGATGTGCGGGAGGATCTCCGCCATTTCCATGCCGCTCTTGCCGTAGCGCGTGAACTTGAACTTGGTGCCTAGCAGTTTGTTCTCCGGGCGGATGAAGGCGGATTGGTAGCCTTTGAGAAGCTCGGCAGGCGGGCCTTTGCCATCCATGCGGACGAGTTCGGGCTTGTGGTCGAAGAGATCGAGATGGCTGGGTGCCCCACCCATAAAGAGGAAGATGACGTTCTTCGCTTTCGCAGGAAATGGCGGGGATTTCGGTGCGTGGGGATCGATGAGAGTGGCGGCGTTTCCTTTTCCCATCATCGAGGTGAGCGCGATGGAGCCGAGGCTGAGGCCGCAGTCCTTCATGAACCAGCGGCGAGAAAACGAACGCTGGGTGTCGGTGAGTGTGGATGACGGGAGCATGATGAGGAGTGTGAGAGTGAGGAGCCTTTGAAGTTCACGCTTTATTCGTGACCCGCTCTTTTGCGGGCCTCTGCTTTTCTGTGACGTTCGGCTTTACGGCATTCGCGGCACCGTTTGGCAGTCGAGTAGTATGGGGCACCGGATGATTCGTAATACCACGCCTGGTCTTCAGCCTTCCACATCTGCTCTTTGCCACAATCCTGACACGTAAATTTGATATCCAAGTAACAGGTGGGCCGATGGTATGATCCGCCAAGATTCAATCGATGCGGATCAACTGGTATTGCGGTGGCCGGAATCTCTGTGGATTCGCGAATCCATCCCTCCGCAATCAATTTTGCAATTCGATCCGAGCGAACCAAGGAGTTCTTGTATTCGTTTTGTTTGGAATTTCGGCGTGTCATCTTCTCTCAGATTCAGTCGTTCAGTTCTTCGTGATGGTCTCGTCGAGGTTGAGCAGGACGCGGGCCACTCCGGTGGCGGCCGCGAGTTCGGGAAGAGGATGGGAAGTGAGATCGAGGGTGACGGGCTTGTGGTTTTCCAGAAGCAACTTCGCCTCGGCGGGATCGGTAGTGAGGCCGGTCTGATAGAAAGCGACGAGGGTGGAAATTTCCACTGCGTCCGGTTGGCGTGAGGTGCAGCGTAGGAAGGCGCGGGCGATTCGTTCCTCCAGCTTTCCTTGATCGGTGAGGATGAGGTGGGCGAGGGCGAGCGCGGCTTCCACGGAGACTTGTTCGTTGAGCGTAACGAGGGCTTGCAAGGGTGTGGTGGAGACGGAGCGGCGGGCGCAGGAGGACGAGCCGTTAGGTGCATCGAAGGCGACGAGCATGGGATACGGCACGGAGCGGAAACGGAAGGTGTAGAGGGCGCGGCGGTAGCGGTTGGCGTCAGTTTCCACATCCCAGGTCTTCGGGCCGTAGGAGACGGGACGTTGGAAAAGATAAGCGGGAGCGGGTGGGAAAACGCTGCGTCCGCCGAGTGTTTCATCGAGCAAGCCGCTGGTGGCGAGTTGGATGTCGCGCACGGTTTCCGCAGGGACGCGGAGGCGGGCACTGCGGGCGAGAAGGCGGTTTTTCGGGTCGATTTCGCGCAGGGTTTCACTGGCCTTCGAGTCTTGGCGGTAAGTGGCACTTTCCACGATGAGGCGGTGGATGTGTTTCATGTCCCAGCCGCTTTCCATGAACTCGCAGGCAAGCCAATCGAGCAACTGCGGATGGGATGGTCGCGCGGCTTGGTGGCCGAAGTCTTCGGAGGTTTCTAGCAAGCCGATGCCAAAATATGCCTGCCAGATGCTGTTGACCATGCGGCGGGCGGCGGTGGGTGATTTCGGATCGACGAGCCACTTCGCGAAGGTGAGGCGCGACTCGGGATCGCCGGGCGGGAGCGGATGAAGAAACGAGGGGACGTGCGGTTTCACCACCTGCTTCGGCTGCGTTTGTTCGCCACGGGCGAAGAGGCGGGTCTCGCGTGGCTTCGCGGTCTGGGCGGCGACGAGTGCCCATGTCGGCGGCGGAACTTGGGCGTAGAGTTTTTCGATCTCGGCGGTCTCATTAGAAAAGTCAGGCTGAATTTCCCGCCAGTGGGCGAAGAGGCGTTGCTGTTGATCGGAAGTGCGTTTTTTTGGAGAAATTCCTAACGCCTCGCGAACCAGGGGCGGGAGTTGATCGAAGGCGTTCGGCACGGTGGCGGCGACGGAGAGGCGGATGCGGCCGAGGTTGTAGGTATGGTTGTCGTCGGAATTGAAGCCGCCGTGGCGCATGGAGAGGTTGTATCTGAAATGCGCGGTGCCACCGATTTTGAGCGGCTCGGCCAGCTCGAAGGTGAGGACGGCAGGATCGTTGTTGCGGGCGGGATCTCGCTCGTTCGTCCACGCGGTTTTATCGTCGCCGTCGATGGCGAGGGCGATGGGGCCGGTGCTGCGGTCATCGGGTTTGCGTTGTGGGGTGGCGGGAAAACGGAGCGGATCGAGTTTTGTTAGTGGAGGGTTGACGCTGGCGGTGGCTTTGGAAAAAGCGAGTTTGGTGAGCTTCGCGGAATCAGTGCCGGCGTTGAGGATAAACTCGGTGAGCGCGGCGGTTCCTTTTGAAGAACGACCGGGACCACCCATCGGCAGGTAGGGATCGTTCATCAGTTCAAGCCGCACGGATTGGATTTCCGGGATGTCCACGGAGGAGGTGAAAACTTCGTTCCCACGAGTGTTCGCGTAGCCCATGTTGATGACGGACTTGTCGGGTAGAGGTAAGTATTTCTGCCCGGAGTCGCCGAGCTGGTAGAGTTCCAGCGCGTGCCACTCGGTGCGTGGCAGGGCGAGTAAGTCTGCCTGCCATATCGCGAATGCGGCTTCTGATTTCTGCCGGAGTGAAACGTCGATGGCGGCGATGCGGGCGATGATTTCCTGAGTGGTCGTGGTTTCCTGCGGCGTGCGGGCCGCGATGGAAGTTTCCTCGATGCCATTCAGAAATGCGAACATGCCGTAGTATTCGTCGTGGGTGAGCGGATCGTATTTGTGGGTGTGGCACTGCGAGCACTGCGCAGTGAGGCCGAGCATGGATTTCCCGATGGCGTCGATGCGGTCAAAGAGGCCCTCGATGCGGAACTGCTCGGGCTTCGCGCCGCCTTCTTCGTTGGTCATCGAGTTGCGGAGGAAACCCGTGGCGATGCGGTCATCTTGGGTCGCGCCCGGTAGGAGGTCGCCAGCGATTTGTTTGATGACGAATTGGTCATAAGGCATGTTCGCGTTCATCGCTGTGACGACCCAGTCGCGATAGAAATGGTGGTAGCGCGGCAGGTCTTTCTCGTAGCCAGCAGAGTCCGAGTAACGCGCGGCATCCAGCCACTCGCGCGCCCATCGCTCGCCGAAATGCGGGCTGGAAATCAAGCGTGCGACTTCCTTTTGGAAATAGAAGGGTGCTGCGAGTGCTGCGGGAGACGGCGGCAAACCGGTGAGATCGAGCGAGAGCCGCCGCAGCAAAGTGGCGGGCTCGGCTTCGGTGTTAGGAGTCAGTCCTTGTTTCTCCAAACCAGCGAGCACGAAGCTATCGATCGGATTTTTCGCCCATGCGGAATTTTTCACCACCGGCACAGGCGGACGTTGCGGCGCCGTGAATGCCCAGTGAGTCCCCCACTCCGCGCCTTCGGAAATCCACTGGTGGATGAGCGCGATCTGCTCTGTCTTGAGCGCGGCCTTTTTCTTTGGCGGCGGCATGACTTCCGTGGGATCGGTGTGCGTGATGCGCTCGACGATGAGAGATTTTCCCGGATCTCCGGGGACGATGGCCTTGCCGCTCTCGCCGCCTTTCAGCGCGAGTTCGCGTTTGTCGAGTCGCAGACCACCTTCCATTTTCGCCTCGTCCGGGCCATGGCAGGCGTAACAGTTTTCCGAGAGAATCGGCTGGATCTGCGTGTTGAAGTCGATTTTCTCCGCAACCGCGATGGCTGGAAAAATGACCCAAAAGAAATGAAAAACACGCATAGCCGATGAATGCGGCTTTTTACGGAGATTCAAAGCCGAACTTTCTGTCTGATTCGTGATGAACGATGACATCTTCCACTCATGACGATGCCTGACGCGCAACGCGAGTGGCTAACACTCCAAGAAATCCCCGAGATTTTATCTGACAAAAAATTTACACAGCGGCGTTAGACAACTCGACGGGTTTGTGTATGTCTTGCGCGTCCTCCACCCCTATGCTCTCCCGCGTTCCTACTTTTTTTCTAATCACCGCCGCGATCTCGTCCTCGGTTTTCGCCGAGATGCGCCCATGGAAACGGGCAGATGGCTTGAAGAGCGTCCAAGGTGAATTCGTCCATCGGAACGCTGCCACCGTCACGATCCGGCTAGAAACGGGGAAGGAGTTCACGTTAGAAATTTCCAAGCTCCACGCCGACGACGCAAAGTGGCTCGAAACTAATCACACGCTGAATCCTCCGAAGCCCAGCGAGCCTGAAGAGACAAAGCCTGATCCCGCCGCCGTTTTCGACACGCTCGTTTTCGGCGATCATCGCGATGTCGTTTTGAAAAAACTCAAAACCAGCAAGGTGGTCGAGATGACCATGGACGAAACCTTCATCGGTCGCTCCGGCATGAATGGAATTTTCTACACCCGCCAGCCTATCGGCAAAGTGAAGGCTTCGCTCTATTTTGAGTGGAACGACGATGATCGACTCAAGGAACTCACCCTCCAAACCGATCTCCTTCCCGACACCGAGTATAAGTCCGAACTCGAACCCACTTGGGCCGCATTTGTCGAACTGATGAGCAGTATTTACGGAAAACCCGCGCAACGAGGCCCCTTGCCAGCCATGGCGAGCCTCGCCGACGGAACCTTTTCCCCATCGCACTTGTGGAATCTCGATAGCGGCGGCGCAGCACTGTTAGGCACTGCCCGCGATGCGAAACGCTACCAACTGGTCGTGCGTTTTACTCAGAAAAAAATCCAGCCTGTCCAGATTCGGTGAGTGGTTTTCGGCGACTCGGTTCTTGAATTGCCGCTCGCTGAAACGAGACTCGCGCCATGGCCGAGCTTGACCTTTTTTCCACCCCGCCCGTCGCAAATGTTGGCGAACGGATTCTCACCTTGCGGGCCGAGCTGAAGCACCACGACCAGCTCTACTACAACAAAGCCACGCCCGAAATTTCCGACGCGGAATACGACACGAAGTTTCGCGAGCTGGAAGAGTTAGAGAAAAAACATCCCGAGTTCTTCGACGCGAACTCCCCCACCCTGCGCGTCGGCGGCGCGCCCATCGAGGGCTTCCAACAAATCCAGCACGCGGTGCCGATGCTGAGTATCGACGACGTTTTCGAGCTAAGTCCCGAAGCGATGGAAAAAGCCGGAGCCACACGCCAGGAGCAAGAACTCATCGAGTTCTATCAGCGTCTTCAAAAAAATCTCAAACGCGAAAACATCGCCGTCACCGTGGAGCCAAAGATCGACGGCGTCGCCGTTTCCCTGCTCTACCGTGACGGCAAACTCACCTACGCCGCCACCCGTGGCGACGGCCAAACTGGCGACGACGTGACCCACAACGTGAGAACGATCCGAAGTATCCCGTTAGAATTGAAATTTCAAGAAGCCGCCGAGACCGATCCGTCGGTTGACTTGGATTCAATACTTCCTTACCTTTCTACCCATGAACGGAATTCTCCAAGCGCAACTCCTCGCAGAACGCCTCCGCAAGGCCAGGGACAAAGCCTGGCGCTCAAGCTTCTCCATGACCTCGGAAGAAGTGATGGAACAAATGTGGCGCAACGGATCAGACAGGAAGCCGAATCCGTGGTATCGTGGGCAAGACAAGCAGGAAGACTCATCGACCCAAGAAGGTTCGGAAGATTCGTATCTCGTTACCCTCAGTTAGGCGGTCAGTCGGAGCATACGGTTTTTGATATTCAAAGCCGACACCGAGTCATCAAATTCACGCTGCCCCCGATTTTTGGAGCACAAAGTGAGGCGATTGCTTATTTAGAAAACTTGGAAGCAGCAAACCGTCTTTTTGGCGACGACATCCTTCTCCACGGAGTTTTGGAAACAAAACGTGGCCCTGCACTCGTCATTTCGCAGCCTTACGTCCATGGCTGCCCGCCTACTTTAGAAGAAATCGCCGCATGGTTCACAAAGAATGGTTATCATTCTTCAGGATATAACCGTTGGAAAAATGACATGATCGGAACCGAGATTGCGGACACTCATGTCGGAAATCTCATCAAAACCGAAGATAGTGAACTCGTTCCTATCGACCTCCAAGTGCTTTCGATGGGCGACTTTCTTTCTTCATCCCCAATCCCCAATCTCCAATCCCTCATCCCCAGTCTCCTCGAAGTCCGTGGTGAAATTTTCATGCCGAACGAAGCCTTCGCCGCGCTGAATGCGGAGCGCGACGAAGCGGGACTGCCCACATTTGCGAATCCGCGCAACTCGGCGGCGGGCACGTTGAAGCAGCTCGATCCGAAAATCGTGGCCAAGCGTCCGCTAGCGTTTCTTGCCCACGGTCTCGGGGCTTACGACGGGCCGCCGTTAGAGACTGAACACGAGTTTCATGACTTGCTGGAAAATCTCAGCATCCCGCAAAACCTGCCCATTCTCACTGCCCGAAATCTGAACGAGCTGCTAGACGCGGTCGCCCAGATCAACCGTGACCGTCACGACCTCGACTACGGCACCGACGGCGCTGTCATCAAAGTTCTCGATCGCGCAGAACGTGAAATTCTCGGTTTCACCTCTCGCGCCCCACGCTGGGCTGCTGCCTACAAATTTCTGCCAGAGCAGAAGGAAACCACGCTCAACAACATTATCATCCAAGTCGGCAGAACTGGCGTCCTAACACCCGTCGCGGAACTCACGCCCGTGCTCGTTTCTGGTTCCACCGTGTCTCGCGCCACGCTGCACAATCAGGACGAAATCACGAAAAAAGACATCCGTCTCGGAGCCACTGTCTTGATTGAAAAAGCGGGCGAAATCATTCCAGCCATCGTGAAAGTCATTCGTCATGCAGAGGGCGCGATTCCGTTTTCGCTCCATGACAGCGTGGATGGGAAATGCCCATCATGCGGCGGACCGATCTCCCAGGAAGAAGGATTCGTCGCGTGGCGCTGCACCAATTTCGCCTGCCCGGCTCAGGCGGTGACGAGCATCAAACACTTCGCCGCCCGCAAGGCTCTCGACCTCGACGGGCTTGGGGAAATCGTCGCCGAGGCTCTCGTCCGTCACGGCCATTGCACTACGCCGTTAGATCTTTTCGGACTGACCGAAAGCACGCTCGCAAACCTCAACTTAGGAACCGAGGATGCCCCACGACGTTTCGGCAAGAAGAACGCGGCTAAAGTTTTATCGGCTCTCGAAGCGGCGAAATCCAAGCCCCTTCACCGCTGGCTCTTCGCGATGGGCATCCGGCAGTTAGGCGAATCTGCGGCGAAGGAGCTTTGCCGTCTGCATCGTAACATCGGTGAAATCGCGAGTTCGGAAATCCTCGCGGAACTCCTCCGCGACACCCGCGCGACAGCGAAAAAGCAGAACGAGTTTCTCGCGAAATTTTCCATCGCCGGTGATGTCGGCCCGGCTGTGGCAGAGACGATTACGGGGTTTTTCAAATCTGAGGCCGGCCAACATGTCCTCGCTCGTCTGGCGGAACTTGGGATCGACCCGATTTCAGAAAACTACCTCCCCATCGCTGCCGAGGCCGATCTATCCGCTTTGCCACTCACGGGAAAAACTTTCGTCATCACTGGCACGCTGACCATGGATCGCGATGCCATGAAGGAACTCATCGAGAGCAAAGGCGGTAAAGTCAGCGGCAGTGTTTCCGTGAAAACTAGCTACGTCCTCGCAGGCGAAGGCGGTGGTTCGAAGCGGGATAAAGCGGAAAAACTCGGCGTAACTATCCTCGATGAAGCAGCGGTTCTCGCGATGATGAATCGCGGGTGAAACACTCCTTGGATTGAGCGCAGCTTGCTGCCGCTTTCGCCTAGTAGCTTGCTGCTTGCAAGCAAGCAAGCAAGCAAGCAAGCAAGCTGGCTGCGCAAAGCGGCAGCGAGTTCTGCCCGTTACCCACAAATATGGAAGAGTCTCAGACTTTCGACATACCAGAAAACGCCTGAATCTTCAGCCCCATGGGGGCGCAAGACGATCGCCTAGGGCATCGCCCTAGATCTAACATACGAGTAAAACCCAAGCCCTGAAGGAGCGATACATGAAGCGCCGCAGTCTATGTTACGCCCTTTCAGGGCTTGAATAGCTAACGCCACCGATGACCGTTGTGGGTAACGGGCAGAACATGTCGAAGCAGTCCATGCGGCTGTATGCAGCAACCTGCGATTCAGTTTCGCTTAACTATTTCGGCAAACCTTTGGAAATCTTCTCCCAATGTGCTTTGAACTCCGCACTTCCTTCCGCGAGGACGGCGGCGGCGGTGAGTGCTCGCTCGCGATTTCCTGCTAACCAGTCGAATGAAATGGCGCACTCGTGGCGGCGCACGCGCTCAATTTCACTCGTTGGATTCGCAACAAAAGCACGGTGCAAGTCGATGATGGCGTCTGCCGAGAAGTCGGCCCATTTCGCAGCTTGGTTCTCACCATTCGCATCCGTGATCGCGAGGGCACCATCTGAGCTGATAGAAATTTTGCTGACAGCACCGCCAGTTTTAAGCGAAAAATCACCGCTGACGGGTTGCCGCCGGAG
>JANOQR010000190.1:0-4759 GCA_031414935.1 Luteolibacter sp. | reverse complement strand
GACTCCCTCAGCAGCGTTGAATCTTTCCAAGAGTCTTTGCGCGGCCAAGCGATCCTGATAGGCGAACATCTTGTCCGCCGGGGTGAGTTCGTATGCGGAATCAACCACTGTGTCAGCCAGCGCGAGATAGTCGGTCTGGCCGACACAGTGGTTGATTCCGCATACGAACTCACCCCGGCGGACAAGATGTTCGCCTATCAGGATCGCTTGGCCGCGCAAAGACTCTTGGAAAGATTCAACGCTGCTGAGGGAGTCCCGCTCAGTGTGCTGGCCATTGAGGACGGCATGTATGGCAGCGTCACCCCAAATGCATTGGGGACGCTCCAACTCTATGCGGGAGGCTCGACGACCGTTCAGCCCGATCCCGATGTCCCGGCAGCGATGAATTTCCTCATCCAATCTGGCAGTAGTGTCGCAGAAGCCCAAGCCGTGCTCGCTGCCATCGCCGGTGATCCGAATCCGGCGACTCTCATCCCGCTCAAAAGCATCCAGTCGGTCATTCCCGACGCACCAAGCCTCACAATGCCCGCGAATTCGACCGTTCTGCGCGTAACAGCCAGCGACTATGCCAAGGGCGACAGCATTTATACTTGGAGAAAAATCCACGGTGCGGGTGCTGTCACATTCACTCCGAATGGGACAGGTGCGGCGAAGGACTCGACCTTTCTCTTCGATGGCACGCCGGGGCAGTATTTGTTTGAGGTAACAATGTCGGATTCCAAGAATCTTACCGAGGTGTATTCCACAGTTGCCTACACACTCTACAACTCCAGTGGGACACTGCCTCCTAACAATCCGCCCGTTGCGAACAACCAGTCGCCATCCATTACTCAAGAGACACCCACTCCCATCACTCTGACGGCATCGGACCCGGAAGGCTACGCACTCAACTACAACGTGACCAGCCAGCCGGCGCATGGAACGCTTGGCGGCAGTGCGCCCAACATGGTTTACACCCCGAACTCGAACTACACAGGTCCTGACACTTTCAACTTTTCAGTGACCGACAGCGAGGGGCAGACCTCCGCTGCCACAGTCAACATCACCGTCGTTGCGGGGCCATATCCATTCATGGCACTGACAGGAGACGCCCCCACGGAGGCCAACTACTGGTATGCCGCCAACGAGTTGGATGGCTACACCTTCACGGTCGGCGCCCACAATATCAAAGTGGATTGGCTGGGATGGTATGACGCGAAAAACAGCGGAGCGGGTGCTATCGGAGACGGCTTCATGGGTTCAGTTCAAATGGGACTCTGGAATAGCAGCGGCGTCTTGGTTGCACAACTCCTGCTCCCGGCTGGCACGTCCGGGACGATGTCCGGATCTTTCCGCGGCATGTCCATCACCCCGGTGACCTTGACCGCAGGCACGAACTACACCATCGCCGGTTATGGAGCGGGCGTGGATCGAATCCAAGGCACTCTTACAGGCTTCACAACCAACGGCATCACCGTGGGATCAGGAGGGGTGTACGGCTACTCATGGCCGTCGATGCCAACCGAGGGATGGAGTCACCTGATTGGCGCCAACTTCGGAGGCACCATCTTAGTTCCTGATAACACCGCGCCTTCACCCAATCCCATGACTTGGGCCTCACTGCCCTCCGCCCCCAATTTTACCACCATCACCATGACCGCCACTACCGCCAGTGATCCCAGCGGTGTGGAGTATTACTTCGATGAAACCAGCGGCAATCCCGGCGGCACAGACAGCGGTTGGCAAGACAGCCCGACGTACACGGACACCGGACTGAATCCATCGACCACCTACATTTATCGAGTCAAGGCGCGTGACAAGTCACCTGCCGCCACCGAGACAGCGTTCTCGTCCCCACAGGCGCATGCCGGTCCGGTCTGGAACGCCAACATCGGCCCCAAGATCACCACCATCGACAATTTTGTCGGTGCCGCAGCCGAAAACACGGTGAACAGCACCTGGAATCACGCCATACCGACCCATCCGTTTACATCATACTCAATGCCCCTTGTGGATTCCACGGGAGCCGCGAGCACGGCGACACTGTCTTTGACTGGAACTGTCGATATCGGATACAGCAAAAATTACCCAGACATCACAGGGCCCGACATCTTTGACTCATGGATCAAAACCACCGGCAATTCCACGCCGTTCACGATGACGATCGGGGGTCTTGTTCCCGGCGCCACCTATGACCTCGTTGTTTACTCCGATTGGCATTGGAAAGGTGACGATTGGCTCCCTGTGACGCAAACCGTCGGCAGCGGCCTCGTCGGCACGGTTTATTTGGATCAGATCTCCTCGGGTTCGAACGGAACCGTCCCGGGTCTGGTCGAAGACACCGACCCATCCCCAAATGGCGCAATCGAGGGCAACTGGCGGCGCATCACGGGACTCACCCCGGACGGCAGCGGTAACCTCGCGTTCAGCATGGGGGGGAGAAACATCCCATTCAACGGCTTCCAACTGGTTGAGACCACCCCGCCACCACCGGCATTCATCACCGTATTCGGCATCCCGGGTTCCGCAGGCGTCATTGACCAAGGACCGAAAACCATTTCACTGACGGTGCCGTATGGTACCGATCTGGCCACCCTCGCACCGGATTTCACCCTGAGTTCGGGAACCTGCAACCAAACCACCGGTTTGCCACCGTCTCCCACCTTCTTTGTCACCAATCCGGCCACCTACACCGTCACGGATGGACCCACGGTGAACAATTACACTGTGACGGTGAACGTCACTCCCGTCAGCACGGCCTGCGACATCCTGACCTTCAACGCCAACTTCCCCGGAAGCAGTGTAGTCATCACCACCACCAGTCCCACCGCCGGCACCGTGGTCGTGAATCTTCCACCCGGCACGACGGGCACACAGGTCGCCGACCTTGCACCCAGCTTCACCTTGTCCGCGTTTGCCAATTGCAATCAAACCAACAGCGTCATCCCCACTCCACCCTTGAGCACCACCACGCCCGTCTCCTACATCGTCACGGCGCAGGATGGAGTCACCACCAAAAACTACAGCGTCTCGGTCGTTGTCGAACCGTCTCCTCCTGCCTTCATGGCACTCACCGGAGACGCCCCCACGGCTGCGGGTTACTGGTATGCCGTGAATGAGCTGGACGGCTACCAGTTCACGGTCGGAGCCAATGACATCAGCATGAATTGGCTGGGATGGTATGACGCGAAAAACGGCGGAGCGGGAACCATCGGCGACGGCTTCATGGGTTCCATTCAAATGGGAGTCTGGGATAACACTGGCACCTTGGTTGCACAACTCCTGCTCCCCGCCGGCACGCCTGGGGCGATGTCCGGATCATTCCGCGGCAAGTTCATCACCCCGGTGACCTTGACAGCGGGCACGTCCTACACCATCGCCGGCTATGGGGCGGGCGTGGATCGAATCCATGAAATCAATACTCTTACTGGGTTCACCGCCAACGGCATCACCATGGGGTCTGGGGGTGAATACGGCTACTCATGGCCCTCGAGGCCAACTGATGACTGGGTTTATCTGCTTGGCGCCAACTTCGGCGGCAGCATCGTCGGTGGCAACACCTACAGCAATTGGGCATCCACCAACGCAGGCAGCCAACCCTCAAGTGAAGACTTCGATAACGACGGCGCGGAAAACGGCATCGAATACTTCATGGGCCAAACCGGTTCCACGTTCACCGCCCTGCCCGGCTTGAATGGCTCCAACACGGTCACTTGGCCGATGGATCCTGCATACAACGGCACCTACGAGGTCCAAACCTCACCCGATCTTGGCACCTGGACGAACGTCGATCCGAGACCCCTTCCGTCGGGCGGCAATCTGAGCTACCTCCTGCCACCCGGCTTGGGCACTCGGTTCGTCCGCCTGCTGGTGACGCCGGCACCGTAATGCCTGATCATTTCCCGGAGTTAGTGGGTTTTCTCCGGGATTCCTGCGGAGCCACTGATTTAGGTCGGTGGCTCCGCAATTTTTAAATCGGAACAGTAAATATTTATTATATAAATTATCATGAAAAAGTATTATTCAACCATTCTACTGGCGGTTTTCACGGCGTCATTTGCGACGACACAGGCCGGAGCTGCGGAGAAATTGGTCAATGGCGAAGACCGCATCAATGCTCCCGCTATCGGCAGCGGCCTGTGCGTTCACAACCTCTTCCAATCCGGCATGGTGCTTCAGCGCGACAAGCCGATACGCATCTGGGGCTGGGCGAAGCCCGGGGAGAAGATCACTGTCACGTTTGCTGAAAAAACACAATCGGGTATCGCCGGCGCTGATCGGTCATGGCGCGTTGAACTACCAGGCATGCCTGCCAACACAGAGCCGCAGAAGATGAGCATCCAGGGTAACGACAGCAAGTTCGAGCTAGAGAACATCCTGCTCGGCGACGTGTGGGTGCTGGCCGGACAGAGCAACATGGAATTTCCGCTTGACAGAATTGAGGAATCCGACATCGAAATCCTCTCGGCCAACTATAAGAACATGCGGCATCTGAAAGTTCCTCAGTTGAACGGGTCAGAAATGCTGGAAACGTTTCCAAGCCAAAACCAGAAGGATCATTTTTTCGGTCAATCCCGTCAGGGCTACTGGGATGTCGTTTCGCCAGTCAATTCAGGAAGTATTGCGGGGCTGGGCTACATCTTCGCACGAAGGATCCATCAGGTGACACAGATCCCGATTGGAATGATTGACATCTCCAGGGGCGGCACCACAGTTGAGACGTGGACGCCCTTATCTGTGTTGAAGGAGATAGACACGCCCGAGGTCAAGGCTAAGTTGG
>JANOQR010000189.1:0-13424 GCA_031414935.1 Luteolibacter sp. | reverse complement strand
TCGAAGCCTTCTTCGGATGAGACTTTGATGTAAAAGCTGACGAAGCCGGATCTGAAAAGTGACTGATAGGCGATGGCGGATCTTCTGCCGTCTGGGGTGACCCCAGACTTGAGCGAGTATTTGCCCTCGAAGCTGGCGTTCTGGGTGACTGACCAGCGTGAGGCGGAGAAACCGGGTTCAAACCAGCCTTCTGGCATGACGTTGTTGAGCGGGAATGTCGTGTCCGTGATGGAGAAAGGTGCGTCGCTGGTATCCGTGGAGGGAAGAGGGTTTGTCACGCTGCTGATGCGGATGGAGTAGTTGTTGTCAGCCGCGATTCTGGCGGGAACAGACCAGTCGAAGGCACCGTCGTCTTCTTCGTTTGCGGCGATGTTTTCGATGACGTTGGTGCCTTTGAGGAGGTCGATTCTGACGTTACCTCTGATGTTTGCTTTCCATGTGATGGGGTATCTGGAGTCTCTGAAGAGCACTTCGTCGCCGTTTGGTGTACTGACGATGATCGTGTTCGGAGGGACCCCGCCGAATGCGACTCGGGTGTTGGCGCCGATTTCAGAGACGACTTCGACATTGACGAAAGATCTGCTGCCGTCCCACCAGCGGGCACTGGGTGTGGTGGAGTCGGTAAATTTTGGGTCAAATAAGTCGAACAGGTCGCCGCCGTCGCCACGGTTTTCGCCCGCTTCGAGATCCTGTCTGCCATCGGCTTGTTCGAGAGCGACACCGTAGTGAGGGAAGCCGTCGAAGTTGCCGCTGATGGTTTCGTCGATGTGCCAGATGAGGATTCCTCGGTCGTTGACGTGCTCGGCCCATTTGTCGCCGTTGCCACGGTTTTCGACGATGAAGAACTCGGTTTCTACGACAGGATTGGAGATGCGGTAAGCGACGTTGCCGGTGGTCGGGAGGCTAGCGGTCAAGAATTGACTCGGAGCGATGTCAGTGATGTTGCCCCAGCCGACGAGATCTTTGAAATACGCATTGATCGGAGCAGGAGTTTTACCGTCGTTCAGGAAGTTTGCTGAACCCATCAGGCAGTGTTCACCAACGCCTTCGCCAATCAGAGAGTAAATGTCAGGGTAATTGAGTAGAAGGTGGCCGTTTTCATGGCAGAAGGTGCCGATGGTGGGAGCCGCATTTTCGATATTGGTGATCTGGTAGTTCGTGATGAAAATCGGACTCGTAGTTGAGCCGACATTGATGGAGTTAGGAAAAACTGAGGCTTGATGCGGCCACAACCCACGAGCAAAGGAGCCCGAGTCTGGACCAGCGAAGAAGATGTTGGTGGCGATGGCGTTGCTGTCGGTGTCGATCGTGAGACTTGAGAAATCAAAGTTAGTTTTTTGAAGCTCGGTGATCGCGTCTTCGATCATATCGCTGGCCCCAAGAACGGGATTCCGTAGGTTTTCGTTCCGAGGGTAGTCAGAGAAATTGTAGTAATTGTAAGGCCTAGGGAGCGTGACGACGGGTGTAACCGTCTGGGTGTAGGTCATCTGGCCGATTGATTGGTCAAAGAAGTAGTCACGCACGGAGCCGGTGTTGCCGTCCTCGTTGTAACCGACCGCGTTGCAGAAGCGGACGATCTTTTCGCGTGTGGTCGGGAAGTTGATAGGATCGCTGCCGCTGGTTTCTGTATCGTCAGGAAACTCGACAATGATCGTGAGTCCGCGCTTGTCGCCGAGGACTGGGGCGGCGTTGATTTGCGCGGCAGGCGATGGAGCACGGCGAGCTGCGCCTAGCTTTCCTTGTCTGACTTCGCGCACGGCCTCGACGCGCTGGCTCCATCTCTTATTGCGTCCGGCGTCTAGCTGGGCGCGGCTTGCTTTGACGATGCCCTTTACGACGTCTTTGGGCAGCGCGAGGTGTGCGGCGAGTCCTGCGGGCGCAGGTGCATCAGCCGGGGTCGCGGTGGGGACGAATGATTTGCCGTCTGCGGATAGAGTGGCGTAGTAGTAAGTCTCATCCGCGTCGTTGTGAATCACGGTGAAGCCGGCGAGGTTTTCCGTCCGACCGTAGTAGTCGTCTCCAAACACGCGGAGTTGCACGACTTGACCGTTAGGCTGTGTCCAGCGGGTTTCCCGGCCATTTGGTCCGTAGGGAGCGGCGGTGGCGAGGGTGAGGCATCCCGCGAGAAGGGCGAGGAAATGAGCTGGCCTAAGGGACGTGGAGTTTTTCATATTGGGATTCGAGAAATGGCGAGGGCTTTAACGGAGCAGATTTTTGCCGTCACGCAGCATCAAAAATTGACCCAATCGTGGCTCATTTTGATCTACGGAGCGTTTCGGCTAACCAATGAATCGAGAATTTATCTGAATTTGGCAACCGTCATTTTTTCACAATCGCGATTTGCCTGTCGGTAAATTGCCGACATGGTGGCAGGATGACGGAAAAATTTCGCGGTTGGGCAGCGGGCAAGGCAGGACAAGCACTCACGGAGATCGAGTTTGATGTCGGCGAACTCCACCCGGAGCAGGTCCAGATCCGGGTGGAATCATGCGGCGTTTGCCACTCGGATTTGTCGATGGTGGATAACGAGTGGGGCAACGCGAAGTTTCCGCTAGTGCCCGGGCATGAGGTGATCGGCGTCATCGAAAAAGCGGGAAATCAGGTCAAGCAACTCGCGGTGGGAGATCGGGTGGGGCTGGGTTGGTTTTCGGGAAGCTGCCTCGCGTGCCAGCCGTGTTTATCGGGGCGGCATCAACTTTGCGCGACGGCGGAGCAAACCATCGTCGGTCGCCACGGCGGATTCGCAGACCGGGTGCGGGCGGATTGGGAATGGGCGGTGAAATTGCCTGCCGCGCTCGATCCCGCCAGCGCGGGACCGCTTTTCTGCGGCGGAATCACGGTGTTTGCGCCGATTTCTGACTTCGGAGTGAAGCCAACTGACCGTGTCGGAGTCATCGGTATCGGTGGCCTCGGTCACTTGGCGGTGCAGTTTTTAAATAAATGGGGCTGCGAGGTGACGGCGTTCACGTCCAGCGAATCGAAGGCTGACGAGGCACGGAAACTCGGCGCGCATCACGTCGTGGCTACTCGCGATCGGGCGGCTCTCGCGAAAATCGCGGGCTCGTTGGATTTCATCCTCGTCACGGCGAACGTCGCGCTCGACTGGGACTTGTTCATCGGTGCGCTGGCTCCTGATGGCAGGCTGCACTTCGTCGGCGCGGTGTTAGAGCCGGTGCCAGTGGCGGCGTTCTCGTTGATCGGCCAGCGGAAGTCGATTTCCGGCTCGCCATTAGGTTCGCCGGCGACGGTGGCGAAGATGCTGGATTTTTGCGCCCGTCACCACATCGCACCCGTCACGGAAACCTTCGCGATGAAAGACGTGAATGCCGCGCTCGATCACTTGCGGGCCGGGAAAGCGAGGCATCGGGTGGTTTTGAAAAATGGATAAACTCAGGGCGGAAAACAAAAACCACGGAAGACACGAAAAACTCTAAAATTTAAGAGCGGGTGAAATTTAAATCTATCACCCAACGGCTAAATGAACGCCGATCTTCGACTCCTTCTTCTTTCGTGAGCCTTCGTGTTCTTCGTGGTTTGCATTTCGCCACCTAGGTTAGACGCGCCTGAAGAAAGGCGGAAATGAGCTGATTCGCCCGCGTTGACATCCGCATCCGACATCGCCAACGTCCCGCCCATGGACACGATGAAAGTTCTTCTAGGCGCCACGATCGCACTGCTGCTGGGTGCGCTGGCCGTCTCATGGCAAGGCATGAAAACCGGAGTGGCGAACACTCCCGCCAGCGAACTCGCCCGCTTGAAAAAACAAGTCAAAGACCTCCAAGCCGAGCAAGATAAGCTCCGTTACGAACGCGACATCCGCCAGCTCCGCAGCGAAACCGCACCCATTCCCTCGCCCAGCTCCAACGCCGCCGAGATCGAGCGGATGAGAAACGAAATGGACGCCGGCAAAGAAGCCCTCCGCAGACTCGAAGACGAACGCCTCGCCCGTGAAGCCAGCGTGAAAGATGCGGAAGAACTCGAAATGGACAAGCGCGGCCTCGAAGGCAAAGACAAAGAACTCCGCCGCGCCCGCATGATTTCCGAGGCGCTCCTCATCGGAAAAGTCAGCGAATTCGTCGAAGACGCGCAATATGGCGGCTTCGTCACCTTCAGCGTGCTGATGCCCGAGCAAGTCCAGACCGGCACCATCCTCGCCATCCGTCGCAAAACCGGCATCCTCGGCCTCCTCAAAGTCTCCGATGTTACCGGCGAAGGCGCCATCGCCAACCCACTCCCCGGCTTCGGCCCCGTCAATCCCGCCATCGGCGACGAACTCATCCTGCCGCCGCAGTATTAAAGTAAAAGCTGAGATGCTGAAATGCTGAGAAGCTGAAAATGCTTCGCACGCCTCCTTCTCTTATCTCAGCAGCTCAGTTTTTCAGCATTTCAGAATTTATGACAACAGTCGGTCTCATCTCACTCGGTTGCGCCAAAAACCTCATCGACTCGGAAGTCATGATCGGGCACCTCGCGCAAGCGGGCATGTCCCTCACGCCCGATCCCGAACTCGCAGACGTCCTCATCATCAACACCTGCTCGTTTATCGATATGGCCAAGCAGGAATCCATCGACGCTATCTTTGGCGCGGTGAAGGACAGATCGGAAGACCCGGATCGCGAGCGGCAGAAAATCATCGTCGCCGGATGTCTTTCCCAGCGTTTCGCCAAAGACCTACCCGGCATCATGCCCGAGGTGGACGCCTTTATCGGCCTCGACCAGATCACCAAAGTCGCGCCAATCATTGAGAATCTGCTCGGAAAACAAAACCACGCCGAGGTCCAGAAAACCGAAGGCCCGTCCGCCACCGAAGACCCGCGAGATTTCGTCACGCTGAAGCCGCAATACGTCCCAGACTACTCCACGCCTCGGATGCGGCTCACGCCCGACCATTTCGCCTACGTAAAAATCGCGGAAGGCTGCAACCACACCTGCACCTTCTGCATCATCCCCACCATCCGCGGCAAACATCGCTCCCGGACGCAAGACTCCGTGGTGCGCGAGGTCGAGGCACTGGTGAAATCCGGCGTCAGAGAGATCAACCTCATTTCCCAAGACACCACCTATTTCGGCATGGATCAGTGGGAAGGAAAACGCCCTACGCCCAGCTCACCGGTCGATTCCACTCGTGGTGAATCGCTCTCCACCTTGCTGCGCGAGATCAACAAAATCGAAGGCGATTTCTGGGTCCGCCTGCTCTACACCCACCCCGCGCATTGGTCGGACGAACTCATCACCACCATCGCCGAGTGCGATAAAGTCGCGAAATACGTCGATATCCCGCTCCAGCATATTTCCGACCGAATGCTGACCGCCATGAAGCGCGTGACCAGCGGCGACTACATCCGCGACCTGCTGCGCCGCATGCGAGCGGGCATCCCCGGCCTCGGCATCCGCACCACCTTCATCGTCGGCTTCCCCGGCGAGACGGAGGAAGATTTCCAAGAACTGCTCGAATTCATCGAAGAATTTCGCTTCGAGCGCGCCGGCGTTTTCCAATACTCCAAAGAAGAAGGGACCCGCGCCCACAAGATGGACGGCCATCTCCACCACGCCACCCGCAAAAGCCGCTGGTCCCGTGCCATGGCCGCGCTCCAGAAAATTGCTGGCGAAACGAACCAGGCCCAAGTCGGGAAAGCCGTCCGTGTCCTCGTCGAGCAACCCGGCATCGCCCGCACCCAGTGGGACGCCCCAGAAATCGACGGCTCCGTGATGGTGGACGAGTCCATCCCCGTCGGCGATTTCGCAGACATCACCATCGGCGACTGGCGTGGGTATGATCTGGTGGCGGCGAGGTGAGGAGAGCGGACACTCCTGTCCGCTATTTTCTGAGGCAAAAATGCCCGATCTCCCCACGAGATAAGCACAGCCACGGCTTGTCCTCGGGTCATCCGATCCGCAGACTTCATGCATGAAGGATAAGGACGGAATCACCATCGCTCTGGAACGGATTGCAAAGGAACGCGACGAGCGGACGGGTTTTTTGGACCTCGGATGCCTTGGTCTCACCGATCTTCCGGCGGAGCTGGACGCTCTGGATCATCTACAGTCGCTGAATCTGGGACACAGTTACATGGATCTCCACGGAAATGAGCGTTATATTGGTTGGCAAGATGAGGATCAAAACCGACTCGAAAAAGCCTCATGGAGTCGGCTGGGACGACTCACCCGACTTGTTTCGTTGTTCGTCTCAAAATGCAACCTGTCCGATGTCGAGTTCGTTGGCCAGTTCCCAAATCTCTCGTGCGTCTGGTTGGATTCGAATCCCGTTACGAATCTGGCTCCTTTGTCGTGCCTACCCTCGCTTCAGTCGATTTCTTGCATTGTGACGCAAGTGAGCGACCTGAGTCCGCTCAAGGGCTTGGCTTCGCTTCAGTCGATTTCTTGCTCCAGGACGCAAGTGAGTGACCTGAGTCCGCTCAAGGGCTTGGCTTCGCTTCAGTCGATTTCTTGCATTGTGACGCAAGTGAGCGACCTGAGTCCGCTCAAGGGTTTGGCCTCGCTCCAGTCGATTGATTGCTCCGGGACGCAAGTGAGCGACCTGAACCCGCTGATTGAGATTCGCGCTCTCAAAGAAATTTCGGCCTGTTCGGTTCCGATCCAGTGCATTCCAGAAGCTTTGGTATTCAAAGCGGAACTGGCAGATTTCAGGATCAAGGATGTGCCATCCACCGGCATCCCGGCGGAAGTGCTTTCAGACGAAAATTGGCGGTCATGCTTGGAACGGCTCCGCTCTCATTTTCTCGACCTCAGAGACGGATCGGAACCGCTGCCTGACATCAAAATCATGGTGCTGGGAAATGGCCGTATCGGAAAAACCCAAATTTGCCGCCGTCTGCGAGGCGAGGAATTCGAAGAAAATGCGGACAGCACCCATGGCATCACGGTTACAAGCACGGCGTTCCATCCCGCGCAGGGTTTCCAGATCCCACCGCTGCTGCATTTGTGGGACTTCGGCGGCCAGGACATCTACCATGGCACCCATGCGCTGTTCATGCGCAGCAGGGCGGTTTTTTTCGCTGTGTGGGCTCCAGTAGCGGAAGAACGCACCGAGCATGAACACCGGGGGATCGTGTTTCGCAATCATCGCCTCGACTATTGGCTGGAAATGGTCCGCCAGCTCGGAGGACGGAATTGCCCGGTCATGGTGATCCAAACGCAGTGCGACACGCTGGCGGACGAGCTGCGTCATCCGCCCGTGCCGGACGAACTGCTGAACCGCTTCGGCTTTTGCAAGGTTCTGCACTACAGCGCCAAGCTGGACCGTGGCAGAGCGGCATTCGACGAAAGCCTTGCCGAGGCGATCCAATGGACGCGGGAACAACAGGGTGAGGTCCGCATCGGAGCCGGAAGACTCAGGGTAAAAAGGCGGCTGGAGAAGCTGAGGGATGAGGATGCGGAACTGCCAGCGTGCCAGCGCAGACACCGGGTTCTGAAAAAGGATTTCTTCGTCCGTATCTGCGAAGAGGAAGGCGGCGTCAGCAACCCGGAACACCTGATCGACTATCTCCACGAGTGCGGCGTGATTTTCCACCGAGCCGATGTTTTCGACGACGCGATCATTCTGGATCAGGAATGGGCGTTGGAAGCCATTTACACCCTGTTCAATCGGGAAAAGTGCTGGCGTCAACTCCGTCAGCTCAAAGGCCGCTTCACCCGATCCCTGCTCGCCTCTCTGGTCTGGCAGGACTATGAGGAGGACGAACAGGCGCTTTTCATCCACATGATGGAGAGCGCTGGGATTTGCTTCGTCCACCGTGAGGCCGATGCGCGCGCCGGAATCGAAGCGGAATACATCGCTCCCGATCTCCTGCCAGAGCTGTCCACCGTTGAAGAAGAATTGGCTGCTTACTGGCAGGACGTGGCGACAGAGGAACAGATTCTGGATTTCCCATTCGAATACCCCGGTCTGGTCCGCAGCGTGATCGCGAAAATCGGGGCGAATGCCAGGATGAACGCCGTGTATTGGAAGGAAGGAGTATGCGGCTACGACCGCCGCACCCAAAGCGCCATCCAAATAGATACTCTGCCTCCCGAAGATGCGAAACCCTACCAACTGCGCCTCCGCATCCGCACCCAGCGAGGACGCGCGAAGGAACTTCTGGAACAATCCCTCGAGTGGATCGGCCAATTGGCGCGACAAAGCGGCTGCGAAGATGTGGAGAAACTCATCGAGCCCGCCGCATCGCCAGCAAAAAGGGGGCCGACCAAGGAAATCCAACACGAAGAGGACGGAAAACAGCCAAGAAACAGGGAACCCGATTTCGGTCCGCCACCCAGTACGGTTTCAAAAACCTACTGCGTTTCCTATGCTTGGATGAAGGAAAGCTCGGATTTTGTGGATCGACTCTGTGCTGATGCCGCAGTGCGGAACATCGAAGTCATCCGGGACAAGACGCATCTGGGACTGGGCGAGCGCATCAGCAAGTTCATGAACCGCCTAGGTGCCGGAGATCGGATTTTCATCATCTTGAGCGAGAAGTATCTCAAGTCACCATTCTGCATGTTCGAGCTGTTCGAGGTCTGGAGGCAAAGCAAACGCGATGACGCCGAGTTTCTGAAACGCGTCCGGATTTACCGCTTGCCGGATGCGAAGATCGGCACCTTGAGAGAACGTCTGGAAATCGGCGCTTTCTGGAAAAAGGAATACACGGAAGTGGAAGCTCTCATTCAGGAACACGGCCCGGACATCATCGGCGGCAATGATTTCAATCGCTACAAGCTGATGAAGGATTTCGCCCTGCATGTGGGAGACATCCTCGGGCTGGTGATGGACACGCTTCAGCCGCAGACGCTGGAAGATTTAGAGGATTTTGGCTTTGATCTGCCGGAATAAAGGCCGCTCAAACCCTCGGGAAAACGACCGTCTCCTCGTCGAGCAACCCGCCATCGCCCGCAATCCAGTGCGGACGTCCCTGAAATCGAAGACTCCGTGACGGTGGACGAGTCCATTCCCGTCGGCGAGTTCGCAGACATCACCATCCGCTAAAATCGCTCTTCGCATTTCCACTCCTATCTGATTTTCTGGTCTTGCTATGGCTACATTCACTGCAAACGCCGATTACGAAGACAAAGACAGCAACCCCATCCACCTGAGCGCCGGCGACGAAGTCACCGTCGGCGTCGCGGACCGCGCGTGGCCCGGCTGGGTCTGGGCGGAGGATCGAGATGGAAACGATGGCTACGTCCCCGAAGACATCCTCGAACCCCTCGGCGAAGGCCGCTACGCCGCGATGGAGGACTACGATCCCACCGTCCTCACCATCCAACGCGGGGACAAAATCGAGTCGCTCAAACAAATCCACGGCTGGCACTGGTGCCGTAACGAGCGCGGCGAACAAGGCTGGGTCGGCGGGTATTTGCTCAAGCCCGTTTGAAACTCGCCGACATGGAAAATCCCAAGCACCGCCTGGTCGAAGCCGCCGTCCGCCCGCTGGCGGACAATGCGGAGATGCAGGTTTCCGCCACTCATTTTCTCGAAGAGCTAGTCCGAGATGACGCTGCCGCAGCGGAGCGAGTGGTGAAGCGTTGGGAGGAGTTGGATTCCAAAAAAGGGCGGCTAACTTGGCGGCTCGCGTTGTTTTCCCTGTTGGCCATCGTGTCGGCCACCATTCTCACCGTGCTCGTATCCCGGGCCATCAACATCAGGCAGGCTTACAATCTTGTTTCAGGCCATTCTTTGACACCGCCCACCCTGAGAAAAGTGGGAAAAAGCACACTTACGCCCGAACAAAAGCTCATTCTCTACGGCGACGAAACCCAAAGTTCAAAAGCCGGGAAAGCGAAAGGATTGTGGGACCGCTATCCTGAAAATCTCGCCTATTTTTCCCAATACGCAGAAGCCTATCTGTCAGAAAATGACAAACTGCCGGATGACTTTCTGACACAAGCACGACGGCTCGATCCACAAAATGCGTGGTTCCTCTACCTCGCCGCTGGAGTCGAAGCGAAAGACTGCGTCAAGAGGCAGACCCAATCTGCAACGGCTAAAGCTGCGGGCGAAATGCCGGAAATCGAGGTGCTTAACCCAGCTCGATTGGATCGCGCTTTGCAACTGGTCCGCGAGGCGCGAAATCTATCCATTTGCAACGACTATAAAAAAGAACTGATGCAACAAATGATCCCGTTGTTAGCCCAAGGCAATCTTGTCGAGAGATTGATCTCGGTCGGGCATTTAGCAGGATTGACTGCGGCGGATCTGATCACCCTTCGCCATCTCGGAAATGCCATCGCTGCAAAGGCGGTCGTGTTAGGCCGCGAGAAAAAGACAGCGGAATTTCAGGAACTCATCTCGGATGCAGAAGCCTTTGTCAGCAAGACGCTTACCGTGGAGCCGAGTACGCTAATAGCCGGACTGGTGCATCGCGTGAATGCTTCGAGTGTATCCCAAGGACTGGCAGCGGGCGCGCGACAGCTCGAACTCCACCCAGAAGCGCAACGCCATCAGGCGATCTACGACCGTCTCCGCCAAGTGAGGGAGTCTCACAAGAATAGCAGTCCCCTGATAGATGGCTTTGAGCTCAGGCTAAAAAGCGGGGTCTTGTTTGCGATAGTTACACCCATGGTTTACCGGCAGGCGGCGAATCCACCTGTGATTACTGATGCAGACGTGCGGCCAGGGCGAATGATGGAACATGAAATTCTCTCGATGATAAGTGCCGTAGCGGCCTTTTTCTTGTTGGGCATTTACCTGATTTTCGCTTGGGTATTTCGATTTCGTCAGAGCAAAATGCTCCAAGGTATCGCGGCTCGGCTAGAGTCGTTATTGCGGCCAGTCGATTGGTTCTGGATCATCGGATTAGGCGTCGTCATTCCGCTTTTGGTGGTGATGCTCATCAATCGCTCCTCGCCGCTGGGTGGGAGAGATTTCAGCGTGTATGGGCTGAACTTTATGATGCCGACGCTGCATTTTATCGCAGCGGTTTTTCTCATCGTCATCGTCCCCGTGTTGATCGCTCGCTGGCGCTTGGGGAAACGGGTTGCGGTTTTCGGGCTTGTCTGGGGTAAACCGTGGATCGGTTGGAGTGCGGTGATTTCAACAATCGCCTTCATTTGTGCAATCGGATACGCCGTCCCATTCTCTTCGATGGATCAGGTGAGGAGCTTGTCGAACCTTGTCCTTCTGCCGAAAATCTGGATGCTCACCATCGCATTCAAAACCATTTTTGCTATGCCAGCCCGTCTGTTGATGAGCGGCATTATCGCCCGCGTAATGGTGCCGGTGTATGCGACTGCGATGCTGCTCATGATTTCCCTGATTCCTGTTTTCAACGCAGCGCAACAGCATTGGTTCGAGCAGGATACGTTGATGAGCCTTGATCCAAATAATCCGGGGATGGGCACTTACGAATACAAATTGGCGGGGCAATTGCTAAAAGAAACGAGGGAGATTGTTCGGACTACAACATCCCCATGAAAAATCCCAACGAATCACTAATCGCCGCCGCCGTCCGTCCGCTGGCGGACAATGCGGAGATGCATCTCGCGGCGGGGAATTTGTTAGCCAGTGTGATGGTGGATTCTGGAAAAGACGGGGCGGAGGCGATGGCGCGATGGGAAGCCATGGATCGGAAAAAAGGCCGCAGGTGGGCTGGAATTTTGCTTTGGGTGGCGGTGTTTGGTATTTTCGCAGCGGTGTTTGCCGCAGAGTTTCGCGAGAATCTGCGGCTGGCGGTCTGGGCGGAATGGGCGGCGGAGTTCAATATGTTTTCACCGCATCCAGAGCCTTCGATCACACGATATGCCGCGACCTTGAACGACCGCGACCGCCTGCTGCTTTTTGGCGATTTATCGAGAACAACCAAGGCGGAGCGGATGGAAGCTCTATGGCGGAGCGAGCCTGCAAATCCTGCCTACTTCGCGGATTACGCGGCGGCATATATCTCGGACAATAGCCGCTTGCCGCCGGATTTCCTCACCATCGCGCGGAGGATCGATCCAGAAAACTCGTGGTTCACTTATCAAGCCGCCGCCGTCGAGGCGAAGGACGTGGTGAAGGCAAATTCCAGGAAAAGTAAACGGGTCGCAGGCAAGACCGTGCATGAAGGCCCGAAGACATGGCAAATTCTCGATCAATCGCGCTTCGACCGGACGCTGGATCTGCTGCGGGAGGCACAAAATCAGCTGAAGTTTGACAGCTACGCCGCCGATCTTCTGAGACAACGTATCCCGTTGATTCCGCAAAGAACCTTTGCCGAACGGATCGATTCTATCGGGTTTTTAAATTCCTACTCCGTCTCGTCATCGATCCGGCTGCGTATCGTAAGCGACATTCTCGCCGCGAAGGCGATGATGGTGGGCGACAATAAGAACCACGCGGAATATCTGGTGCTGACGACTCAGGCAGAGCATTTCCTGCGCGGGATCTGTGGTGATTCGAGCTTCACGCTCGTGGATAGCATGGTTGCGAACGTCGTGGCGTCTGTCATTGCCGAAAGCCTTGGAAATACCGCAGAAAAGCTCGATTTGCCGGATGATGCTCAGCGCTGGAATGCGATTTACACTCGGCTGAAGGAACGGGCTGATCGGCGGAGTTCTCGGAAGCTGATCGTGGACGGAAAGGCAGTTCCTGAGGGTGAGCGAGTGGGTTATTTCCTCGGAAATTTCATCGAAATGGTTGCGAAACAGGCGGAAAACCAGCCAGCGATCTCGGATGCGGATCTCGAACCCAGCCGCTTGTTCGATCACGAATTTTTATCCCGAATTTTTTCCTATGCGCTGTGGATTTTGCTGCTGCCGTGCGTGATCGCCGTGTTTTGCCACCGTTTCTGTGTGTCGGCCCTTTCTCGTCGCCTTGGCAGACGGATGGAGGATTTGTTGCAGATTTCCGACCGGGTCTGGATCGTCGGACTGGGGGTGATGCTGCCATTTTTCTATGTGATGGCGGTCAATCGGCTGACGCCGCTGGGCGGGCGGGAGATGAGCGTCGCGGGCACGACGTTGCTGCTGCCGTTGGCCCATTTTCTCGGGCTGTGGCTGCTGTGGTTGGTGGTGCCGGTGCGGGTGGTTCGTTGGCGCTTGTCGAAACGGGCGGGGTGCTTCGGATTCGGAGGGTCGTCGTGGTTCGACTGGCTGGCAGTGGTGAGCGCGGCGGCGTTCGTGCCGCTCATCGGCTGGGCGTTGCTTGCGGGGTCTTCGCCGAATTTCTGGCAGACTTGGGTGGAGGAACTGGGAGTGATGGATGAACGCACGCTGCCAGTATTTCCTGTGTTTTGGGTGGCTCTCGGGTGCGCTGGGTTTTCGCTGATTTGGTTAGCGGTGGCCATTTTCCAGACTTGGTTGAGCCGGGCGGATCAACAATTTCAGCGAGCTGCGGCATCCTCGTCGCTGGTGAAATCTTGCGCGTGGATGCTCATCGTTTCATCACTCGCGATTCCTGCGTTTCATGCCGCCGAGCAACAGGCGTATGAGCAGGAAAAACTGATGAA
>JANOQR010000188.1:0-13153 GCA_031414935.1 Luteolibacter sp. | reverse complement strand
CCGCGAATCGTAAGTGCGAGTGATGGTGAGCGGAGTGCCGGGGAGGTCGATGCTGAGATCCTCGAAAGCGAGGGAAAACTGGCCGAGCTTCATGTTGCCGTCGATGACGACCCTCTCGGTAGTGGAGGCGAAGAGGCCGTTGGTGGTCGTGGCGCTGAGGGTGAGGGTGTAGATGCCGTTTTCCAGCAAGGTGGGATCCAAGGTGCCGAGGGTGCCTGCGGTGATCTGGCTGGTGCCAGTGGCGATGGTTTTCTTGGAGGCTGGAGAATCGATGGGCGCAATCTCGATTTTGTAATCCTTGAGTCGTGGACTCTTGACGGTGCCGATGATGGGAGTGGGCGCGGTGATGTCCTCGGTATTTTCGTGGGGAGACTCGATTTCGAGGGCGAGGGCTTCTTCGGCGTGGTCGGCGAGGGTGAAATTGCTGGTCAGGGTCTGGACGGTGCCATCGGCAAAGGTGGCGGTGGCGGTGAGGGTGTGGGAGCCACGGAAGATGCCGGAGAGATTGAGGAAATAGTCCACGGTGTCTCGCTGCAGGTGGGCTTGACCTAGCTCGCGGCCATCGAGATTGAGGATGACGGAGGTGACAGAGCCGCCATCTTGGAATGCGCGGATGTGGGCTTGCGGTACGGTGGCATCGCTGACGGTGCTCGTATCTTGCGGGCTGAGAACGGCGAAAAATGGTGCTCCCAGGACGCGGTAGGCCAGAGTCTGGCGGGTGGCTAACTGGCCATCGCTGACTAGACAGGAAATGACGTAATCTCCGGCTGCTGGGAAGGTGACATGGGTCTCGGAAGCGGCGGGTGTGGAGAAAATAGGCTCGCCAGCGGAGGGAGAGGTGAGCCAGTCCCATTCGTAGGTGAGGCTGTTGTTCGGGAAGCCGTCGTCAGTGGCATTTGCCGTGAGGGTGACGGTGGCCATGGGCGCAGCGGTGCCACCGGGCGGAGTGATGGCGAGCGCAGGCGGGGCATTCGGCGCGGCGAGGTGGTGGAGCGTGATGTAGCTGGCTCGGATGTAGGGGCCATCGGTAAGGGTGAATTTCACCACATAGGCACCCAGCTCGGTAAAGGTAATGGTGCTGGAGTGGCTGGTGGTATTGGAAAATGACATTGTCGCAGGGCCGGAAACTTGTTCCCAAAGGTAGGCGTAAGCGGTGGCTGGCCCGTCCGCATCCGTGAATGAGGGCTGAAGTGTGATGTTAGTCGCCGGGCGAGTGATGATTTGCACGGGTGTATTCGTGAGCATGGGCGCGACGGCTAGGCCGCCCGTGGGGCCGAACAGCGAGGCGGGAATTTCGACGACGACGGTATCAGAAGTGGATAATTCGCCATCGGTGACTTCAAGGTGAATTTCATAAATGCCGGGGATGGGGAAGGTGATGGCAGCTTGAGGGTTCGTAGCATTTGCAGGAAAATCAAAGCTCGGAGCGGCAGGACCACGGCTGTAGTTCCAGCGGGCTGAGATTTGGCCATTCGGTTTACCATCGTCTAAAATCGTCGGGAAAAGCGTCACCGTCTTGGCAACGGCGAAGATGTCGGTGCCGAGCGAGAATGTGGGAGCCGTATTTGGGGCTGGCGGCGTGGGTTCTGGCAGGACGGTGATGGTGAAAATCTGACTGGTGGTGAGTAGATCGTCCGAGGCGAGGAGTTCGAGTTGATAACTTCCCGCCGCGTTGAAGCGGGCGGTGACGTCGTGCGGATTTGTTGTCGCAGCGAGGTCGCTGAAAATCACGCGCTCCGGGCCGCTGACGAGACGCCAACTGCTGTTCGTCGTGGGAGTGGGCAATCCGTCGTCTGAGATGGTGGGAGCGAGGTTGAGTGTGTCCGCAGGAAGCTGGAGCGTGGTGGGTGGCACCCAAGTGATGACCGGGGCGGCGTTCTGGGCCTGGAGGACATCGACGATGACGGTGTCTTTTCCAGTTTTTACGCCATCGGCGACGGTGAGTTGGAAGACGTATCTTCCCGGTGTGCTGAGGGCGACAGACGGAGTGAGCGTGTCAGTAGCAACCCAGGTGACGGCTGCTGGGCCTTGGGCGAGAGTCCATGAGATGCTCGGATTAGCGGCAAAATCGTTGATTTCGTAGCTCCCGGCAAGCGGGTGAGATCCGGCTATGGGCAGAGTGGCGGAGGTTCCAGCATCGACGTAGCCGGAGTTCGCAGGGGATTGCGCCCATGCTGGGGTTTTGCCGGTGGTGCCGGCTTGGTAGATGGAAAGGATTTCGGAGGCGTCGAGAACGCGGGAGTAAGTCGTGAACTCGTCTACGGAAATTTTAGGACGCTCTTGGCCATCGTGCCTTCCGCCAAGGCGCAGGATGGGGCTGGGAGGGATAGAGAGGCTCACCAAATTGGAGGGAATTGGCGCATGGGTGGTTCTGATGCCATTCACATAAAATGAGACGCCATTTGCCTTGGAGATTGAAATTGCGAGATGCTGGAAGTTACCCACTGGGAAGGAATCTGAGGTAAGCGGTATGCTTTCCCCGAAATAGTTGATCCTGCGGACCCCTCCCGTATCGAGGAAGGTGACATCGAATCTGAGAATCCTCGTGCCGTTGGATCGGGGCGTAGTAATCGCTTGGATAGCCCCGGGATCTTGAGCCTGCCCGTTGGCGGAAATTTCAAATAATCTCTGAGTGGATTGGGTCGCTGAGTTATTTCTAAACCAGCCCTCAAAGGTGAGTTCCAAGGAGCTTCCGAGATCGAGAGGGCTGCTTTCAATGATCCCGTTTGTTCCCGTGAAATCGAAGGCCTTGCCGACTTTGCCATCGACGTAGTTGGCTTGATTGAGCCAGCGGGGCGTGGTTTTGCCGGTGGAGTCGCTGGCATCTCCGTTTGCTTGCAGCCACGCAGCGGCACTGGCTGGAAGCGGACTGAGATTTGGCTGATCCACGCGAATTTCCATGGTGTCGGTGACGACTTGATAGCCATCGTTTGCCCTGAGTTCGAAAGTGTAGCTGCCGGGCTTTGAGAAAGTCACTTGGCTGTTTGGCAGCTCGGGATTGCTGAGTGTGTAGCCGTCTGCGGGACCGGCTTGTAAAGACCACATTGAGTCAGCCATTGGATTGTCATCTGAAACCAACCCTTCCAATTGTAACACGGGTTGGGTGAGAGATGCTGTCTGGTTACGGCCTGCATCGACGGTTGGAGGCGGATTTAAAGATGGAGGAGTGAGGCCGGAATTCCGGTTGGCCAGAACACTGATGTCGGAAGGCGTGAGCGTCCGGTTAAAAACAGCGATTTCATCGAGCTTGCTCTGATAACTAAACTGCGAAGGAGTAGATCTTTGGATTTTTCCATTATCACTGTTAGTGTCACCAATCGTCAATCCCTGACCGTTACGAGCAAACACGGGAGCGAATCCTGATGAATCGTTGCGGGTATTGGTGAGGATGCCATTCGTGTAGATAAGAATCTGCTTGGCGACATGATCATAGGTGATCACCAGATGAGTCCATGTGTCCGGCGCAAGGGTTCCAAAAATTGTTGTGGATGGAGCGTTGCTGGAATTGCCGTTTGCGAGTGGATAACTGAGGTCGAGCCGCTTCCAAGAGCCATCGTAAACCATTTTAAGTCCCGGTGCCGGCCTGTAGGGGCGGCCATCGGCACTGGTGCTGTAGCCTTCAAACTGGAGTATCGTGCTATTGTTTGTGACTGTTGCGGAAGGGGTTTTGAACCACAGGCTTAATGCCATGCCACTTGTTGTGCCGCTTAGATCGAATAGCGGGCCATCGACTTGGTTGAAGGGGAAAGTCCGCCCAGCCATGTTGAGTGCCTGCCCGACCTTCGCGTCATTCGTATAAACTGGCGACATGTGAGTAAAGTGGGGAGCCAGTGTCCGACTGCCGACGATGTCGCGCATGGAGCCATCAAAGGGCCAATAGGCGATCATTCCTGCTGGGGTGGGGACGGAGTTGATGATCCCGACGTTGATCATGACTGTGTCCGAAGAAGTCGAATTGCCATCCATGGCAGAAAGCCTCAAGATGTAGGATCCGGCGTGGGTGAAGCGGATCGAAGGGCGAAGTGAATTGGGATTATCAATCTGAGCGGCAGAGGGACCAGATACCTGTTCCCATGTCAGGGCCAACGTTTCGATGTCTTGGGAGTCACTAACAGTTGCCGTGGGCTGGAAGACTGAATTGATGGAGGGCAAATAGGTTGCATCACCTGCATAGACTGCTGGCGGGGTGTTATACCCGCGGCATAAAGATGACAGAGCACTCTTTAAGAACTCATCGAGCACGTTAGAATCGGAAAGCGATCTGACGAAGAAAGCGTGGGCTGGAGTCGAGACGTTTCTTGAAATTTCCACCCGGTCGATCGGGTCATTTTTCATATTTGGCATGGATACCGAGAATGCGGTGATCCCGTAGCCCGTGAGGATCTGAGGTGTAGTCTCAGGTGGTCCGGCAATACCATCATTGAGATGTAGGATGATTTTTTTGGCGTTGGGTCGAGAATTGGTTCTTACGAAATTCACAGATCGCGCAATCGCAGGCAAAACAAACGAATCGTACCCTGCAAAAATTTGTTCGCCTTGGGGCTTGATGATGGATCGCCGTGCCACCTCAAAATCCGAAGTGAACGGCATCACTTGGTTGTAAGAAGCACTGTCGTTTTTATTGATCGAAACTCTGTCCAGAGCTGGGTCCAATGATCCCAACAAGGTATCGACCAATTTTCTCGCCTGATAGATCGGAGTGCGAGGATCATAATCCGCGATGACGCCCGCTTCTGGGCCGAACATGGAACCTGAGTGGTCGGTGATGATGTAGAGGTCGATGGGCTGTCGGGTGAGTTCGCAGTTGGCTTGAATCGCGATCTCGGCTGACGCGGGGAGACTGCCGTCGTGTGATGTGATGCGGAAGGTGTATGCACCTGGAACGGTGACGTAAAAACTGGTGGCCGCAGATCGAGGATCAACAAAAGAAGCATCCCCCGGTCCTGAGACCTGCTCCCATTGGTGGTAAATTTTGTTAAATGGTTCACCGTCATCGGTGACAGTGGCGACAAGCGGATGCGCGGTAGTTCCGATGGTGACTGTCATTTGTGAAACCAGACTCATCTGCGGTGGGGCGTTTTCATCACTGGCGGACCCCACGTTGATTTCAACGGTATCGGATGATGATAGCTCGCCGTCAGTGGCGGTGAGCTTGAAGACATGTTTACCCATCCCGCTGAACTCAACTTGGGAAGAGGTGGAATCTGGAGAGGCGATCGTGGCGGGAGCCCCTTCGATCTGGGTCCAGAATTTAGTGAGCGATCCCGTCGCAGGTAAACCGTCGTCTGACACTGTGGCTTGAAGCGTGTATGACGCGGAGGCTTGAGTCGCCCGAACCGCGACATCGTCGATCATCGAATGATAGTAGTAGTAGGCATTTGGCTCGCGATGGCTGATCAACGTGACTCGAAGGGAGATTGCGGATTCCGGTCTATCCAATAAGGCGAAGACGGGGAACCACGAGCCTTGCGGGATGACTCCCTTGATCGCTTTTTCGGAAATCACTTCACCCGCTGCGTTGAGAAACTGAAGCTCCACGCGGGGTTTTCGCATTTCCTTTTGGAGCAGCTCGTAGTCACTGGAACCCTGGTAACAATAGAACTTAGCAGAAAACAGGTACTTGCTTGGGCTTGAAGTGCTTGCCGACCCGAAATCGACCACTTGGGTCAATTTCGCCGTTTTGTGCCCGAAACTAGATTGATGCGGACTTCGGGGGCCAAAGTAGGAGGATCCATCGGCCGCAGCGGGAAAAGCTAGTAAACTTGTGGCTGGATAGGTGGGAATCGCTGTGGCGTCATCTTTGGTGAGATCTTGATAGCCATCTATTTTTTCCCAAAAGGGCACGTTGCCATTAGTATCCAGAGGAAGCTCGCAGCTGGCGTTTTTGAGTAAATTCGGGCCAAAGCCAAGAGTGAATGAGTTCTGATCTGAACCCGCAAAGACGGCAGGGACTTGGTTTTCACCGATGATTTTGAGACTCAGAGGAGCACTGATGAAAGTGAGTCCGCTGTCGTCGGTGACTTTCACGGTGAGAGACGCGGGGCCGCTCTGGGTGGGAGTCCAAGAGAGGCTTGAGGTGCTGGATGTGGCGACGCTAGAGCCGTTTGCGAAAAGTTCGTAGCGGAGAATACTGCCATCTGGGTCGTGGGCATCAAGATTGACGGCGACGGCCTGACGAATCGGAAGCCGCGCTCCGGCGAGAGGCGAAAGGATGCGGGCTTCGGGAGCCACGCCGCCTTGGATGACGATGATGGCTGGGGCGGAATCGACGGCTCCATCATGAGCCACGTAGCTGAATTCTAACCTGCCGAGGAATGGTGCGCTGGTGGTGAAGGTGAGGAGATTTTCTGAAATACTCACATTCCCGAGGGCGGGTGGTGTCGCGAGCCGATAAGTGAGTTCATCTCCATCTGCATCGCTGCCAAGAAGGGCGATTGTGGTGGTGAGGCCGCTAAGTTTTGCAGAAACCCTCTCGACGGTGGGGACGTCATTGCTAGGAGTAACGGTGAGGGGGATGGTGACCGGAGCGGAGAGAATGCTGTCGCTCACTGAGACGATTATTTGGTCAGTGCCGTGGAAGTTGCGATTCGGGGTGTAGCGGAGATTGGGCAAGGTGCCAGAGAGTGTGCCGTGGCGAGGCGGCGAGGAGAGAGTGTAAGTGACGTTGTTTCCTTCTGGATCGAAACTGGAAATATTGAGATTCAGGGGAGTTTCTTCCGAAGTCGCTGTGGTTCCGTAAGTCGTAACTGGCGGATCGTTTTGATTGGAGACATTCAGGACGATACCGCGCGAGTAAGAGCCTCCGCGACCATCGGTGACACGAGCGGTCATGGAGGCAAAGCCGGTGAAATTCGGAGTAAAGCGAAGCAAGTATTCTGGTCCGGTGCCTTCGATGACGCAGGGGGAATTAGCGGGAAGATCGATGAAATAGGTAAGTGGATCGAGGTCTGCATCAGAGGCAACGACACGGAAGGCAGTGGTGGTATCCTCGACTGGGTTTAAGCTCGAAGGGGCAGAGATAAACGGCGGGCTGTTTGGGGCCAGGATTTTTACTCGTACTGTACCCGTGGCGGTGAGGCCGAGATCATCTCTCACGGTGTAGGTGAAGGAGGTTTGAGAGGCTACCGTGAAACGACGTGTCAGTGTTAGATTAGGCGCTGTGCCAGTGGTGGTGAGCAGCGAGGAGGCTTGGAAACCGACGGTGTAGGTAACAGGAAGATTTTCGGGATCGTTGCCAAGCAAAACGATGGCGACGGGTGCTGCATCGATTGTAACGTCGAGATCCGGGGCGAACGGAGGGAGATTCTCGCGAGTGACGAGAAAGCTGATGGTGGCGGGAGCCGAAACCAATCCGCTGCGTGAAGAAGTGGCGGTGAAGGTCAAAGCGTCTGTGCCGCTGAAGGAAGCGACAGGCGTATAGGTGACAAGCGATGAACTGTCTGACAGTGTGCCAAATGTCGGCTGATTGACGATCTGGTAGGTGAGCGCATCGCCATCCACGCTGTTGCCTGTGAGGGTGAAACTGGTATTTTGCCGCTGGCGAAGGGTGTATGATTCAACGGTGGCGACGGGAATGTCATCGAGAGGAGCGACGGTAATGCTGGCGGTGGCAGGGAGAGAATCGCTGATGCCATCATTGACCTTGTAGCTAAAGCTGTCCGGGCCGTTGTAGTTGGCCGCCGGAGTGTAAATGAATGTAGGCGCGGTGCCAGATAGGGTGCCATGGGACGGCTGAGTGACGACGCTGTAAGTGATTGCGTCGCCATCGACATCACTACCGAGGAGGCTGATGGAGGCGGAAGAGTCTTCTAGCACACTAGCAGTGATATTTTCTGTGAGTGGAGCGTCATCCTGCGGGACGACATTGAAGGTGATCGTGGCGACGGAGGAAATTTCCGTGGCGTCATTGACGGTGAAGCTGAGGCTGTCGATGCCGTAGAAATCCGCCGTCGGGGTGTAGGTGAGATCGGGCGCGATTCCTGATAGAGTGCCGTGTTGCGGCTGCGTGGTGATCTCGAAGCTCAGGGAGTCGCTCTCGGGATCCAGACCAGTAAGCGTGATGTCACGGACGCTGTCTTCGTTTAATGCGTAGCTGGCAGTGGTGGCGGTGGGGGCATCATTTACTGAGTTGATAATGATGCTAACGGTCGCAGGGGCAGAGGTGGTGGCGGAATCGCTGGCCGTGTAGCTGAAGGAATCACTGCCTGAGAAGTCGGCGTTAGGCGTGTAAGTTAGATAAGGTGCCGTGCCAGTGAGTGTGCCATGGATGGGCGCAATCGTGACTGTGTAGCTGAGAGTGCTGTCTTCTGTATCTTGATCCACACCGAGCAGTTGAATGGGAAGGGCTGTATCTTCCGATGAAGTGAAGCTGAGATTTTCTGCGATAGGCAGATCATTGACGGTGCGGATGGTGAGGGAAACAGTGACGGGAGATGAGCTTTCCGTCGCATCCTTGGAGACATAAATGAAGCTGTCTGGACCATTGAAATTTTCCGCAGGAGTGTAGATCAGATTTGGCGTGGTGCCGGTGAGGGTTCCGTGTTGGGGTTGGGTGGTGATTTCGTAGGTGAGTGAATCGTTTTCCTCATCGCTTGCGGTGAGAGTCACTGGCAGCGCGGCGTCCTCATCAACTGCAAGGGATTGCGCGAGAGCTTTTGGGGCATCGTTGATAGACGTGATGGTGAACGTGAGCGTGGCAGGTGAGGAAGAACTGGTGGTGGAATTTGCGGCGAAAGACAGCGTATCCGTGCCATTGAAGTTTTCATTCGGGGTGTATGTGAGGTTTGGTGCGGTGCCACTGAGCGTGCCTTGTTGAGGCTGGGCCGTGATTTCAAAAGTCAGCGGATCGCTATCGATATCGCTTCCTGCGAGGGCAAACGCAACTGAACTATCCTCCGCAAGGGTGTAGCTGGCAGCAGTGACTACAGGAGTGTCATCGACAGGGGAAATAGTAATCGTGGCTGTGGCGGGAGCAGAGTTGGTGGTGCCGTCGTTGGTGACAAAAGTGAAGTGATCGCTGCCGTTGAAGTTGGGTTCTGGAGTATAGTTCAAAGCTGGGGAAACGCCTGACAGAGTGCCTTGGCTTGGCTGGGTGATGACGATGTAGGTAAGATTGTCGCCATCGGAATCGCTGCCGAGGAGATTAACCAGAACGGAGGAATCTTCCAGCACGGTGGCGGCGATATTTTCTGCTAACGGCGCATCATCAACCGGTGCAACGGTGAAAGTGATGGTCGCGGGAACGGAGGCTGCGGTGGTATCGTTTACAGTGAAGTTGAAGCTGTCTGAACCGTAAAAATTCGGATTTGGGGTGTAAGTGAGATTTGGGACGGTGCCAGTGATGATGCCGTGGGCTGGCTGGCTGGTAAGCTGATAGGTCAGAGGGTCGTTATCTGCATCACTTCCTGTGAGGGTGAGATAAACAGAGGCATCTTCGTTGAGCGCGTAATTTTGAGCAATGGCAACGGGGAGATCGTTTCCGGGAGAAATGGTGATGCTCACGGTGGCGATGTTTGATGGAGTGCTGTCATCGTTCGCGGTGTAATTGAATGTATCTGTGCCGTTGTAGTTTGTGGACGGAGTGTAGATGAAGTTTGGCGCTGCACCTGATAGTGTGCCGTGCGTGGGTGGGTCCGTGATGGTGTAAGTCAGTGCGCTATCGTCAGTGTCTGAAGCGATGAGCTGAATGGAAACAGCGACGTCCTCTGCGGTGGCAGCAGTGAGATCTTCGGCGGCTGGTAGATCGTTAATCGAGGTAACCGTGAAGTTGATGGTGGCAGGAGAGGAAGTGTTTGCTGTGTCTCTCGCGATGAAAAGCAAACTGTCCGGGCCGTGATAGTTGGTATCCGGGGTGTAAGTGAGATTTGGTAATGATCCTGATAAGGTTCCGTGAGAGGGCTGGGCGGTGATTTCAAACGTAAGATTTTCGCTGTCGGTGTCGCTACCAGTGAGTGAGAAGTTTACCGAGCTGTCTTCATCTGCGGTGATGCTTGACGCATTGGCGAAGGGTTGGTCATCGACTGGAGTGATGGTCAAACTAATCGTTTGCAGCAGCGATGACTGAGACGCGTCTCTAGCGATGTAAGTGAAACTATCTGCGCCGTAGAAATCTGCCCCAGGAGTGTAGGTGATGTTGGGAGCAGCCCCGCTGAGGCTACCATGAGCAGGTTGGGAGGTAATTTCGAAGGTGAGAGAGTCTCCTTCCACATCCGTCGCACTGAGGATGATCGACAAAGATAGATCCTCAAGAGTACTTGCGGATAGTGCTGATGCTACCGGCGCGTCGTTCACGGGCAGCACGGTGATCGTAACTGGGACGACAGCCGAAGTGAGCTGTGCATCTTTGACCCTAAAATAGAAACGATCCGTGCCGTAAAAGTTAGCCGAAGGCTGGTAGGTGAAGGAAGGTGCTGTGCCTGTCAGTGTCCCGCCAGGTGGCCCCGGAGGAGTATTGGGGTTTACTGAATCGGCAACAATTTCATAATCCAGAACATCACCATCTGGATCTTGACCTGACAAAGTCAGCGGGATGGGCGAGTCCTCATTTCCTGTAACTGCGGCAGGAGTTGCACTTGGTGCGCGGTTTACCGGCTGGAGTTCGAGCGTGATAGTCGCTAATTGTGAGATGGCACCTTTTGAATCAATTGCTTTGTAGGTGAAACTGTCGGTTACAATGGCAGTCGAGCGTGGTCCTGTGTGTGAAAACGTGAGTGTGGGAGCCGTGCCAGAGAGTATGCCGAAAGTTGGCTGGGCAACGACTTGATAGCTAATCGTATCACCATCTGGGTCTGTCGCACTGAGCACGATGGGAGCATTACTTTCTCCTTGGTTGACGATAAAAGTCTCGTCTGAAGCCACAGGTGGCTGATTAGGCTGAAAAACATTGATGATTACTGAGGTCACCGCCGAAGTGAGATTGCCGTCAGAGGCTTTGAAATAGAAAATGTCCTCACCGATGAATCCTGAATTGGGCGTGTAAGTCGCTATGTTTCCTATGAGAGAAACTGCCCCATTCGCGGGAGCTTGAGTGATTTGATAGGTCAGTGGGCTGTTTTCAGGATCGGAGGCGACGAGTGGTAGCTGGACTGGAGAGCCGATGGCTGTGGAGATTTCACCAGCAGTCGCCACGGGAGGAAGATTAGGAGTGCTGCCGCTGGCTTCACACTCGATGATTCCGCCGCCATTGAGTGTAAGCCTGTCAGTGTATGCGAGGCCATGTAAAAGAGAGCTGCCATTTACGGTCAATGTTCCTGAAGGCACGATCACCTTGCCGTGGTAGGCACTCTGACTGTTAAGTGTAAAACTGCCGCCTGAAATGCTCATCTCTAGCCACTCAGGATGGGCAGGATCTCCAACGTAGCCGTTAAGATTGAGAGAATTTTTCAAACGTAGGATCGCATAACCCGAGACAGCGATACGGCAGCCAGAATTCACGTCGATCTGTTGGATTTGGTAAACAGATGGGTTTGTCGCTGTGCCAGCTTGAAGGACAAGGGTGCTGGAGCCATTCAATGTTACTCGCTCGTAGCGGCCTGGCGGCAAATGCACACTTCCGCCTTGAGCATTGATCGTGAGAGATCGTAGAGTAGAAAAGTCTCCTGCGCTTTCACCGGGGTGGTTGATGTGGACGTTGCGAGTCCCACTCGTGACCAAAGGCACGGGAGCTAACGGCAAAGAAATGGGGTCAACCTTGCGGGTAATACCAGCAACGGAAACACTGTTGTTGATGGTGATTCGGTAATTTGAAGGAGCCGAAGAACCATTTCCTTCTGATAACGGTGGCGAGGAGTCGTTACCATTCACCCGGATTTCGGGAATACCCGGCACGATGAGCACGCCATCAATGGTGAGGCCGGAGTTTAAGTTCATGTTATCCCCCGACATGACTCGGACGCTACCTTTTACTCGGCCATTGTTGAGATGTGGCCCTTGTCGAGAGACGACCTGATCGGTGGTGGCACCTTGCACCAAAGTCACGCATCCAAGGAAACAAACAGCCAAAACAATTTGTGATTTCAATAAGACTTTTGGGGAAACGTTCCCTGAAAATGGAAGTGGAGTGGAAATCTTCGATTCGGGAGCTTGGGGCTGCGCACGAGCGCATGAAGGGCATGGAGAAAAGTTCATTGTGCAGTGGTTTAGAGACAGATGAATAATCTAGCGAAACAAGCTGTATCGGCTGTGAGAAAAATTCTAATGACTCACGACTTGTGACATGCATCCCAGCCATTCGTCAAAATTTCTAATGAGTGATGAGGATCATTTTGTTGGGCGATTGGGGCTATCAATTGTGAATAAGTGGAGAAAAGCTGATATTTTTAGGGTTTTTTCAATGTCATTCTGTTAAAATACTCAAAGTATCTGATGGATTTTCAGGAAATTGTCACAAATTTTTTCAAAATCTAAACCATGAAAAAAGTTCGGAATGCTGTAGTAAATTTCATATGCGGACAGAGAACAAATTTTTAGCAGAATCGCTGTATTTAGCTTTTTTGGAGTTTGGAGGTAAGCGTAATCCGAAGCGCCATCTGAAGATTCTCGCGGTCGCGTAGCATAGCCGTCATAGCGTTGCGGATTATGACCGCTACGAATCACGCTATCTTAAAGTCCGACCGCCGGGGCCGCCTGCGCTATTCCGCCGAACAAAAGGCAGCCCTCGTGGAAGCCTACCAAACCAGCGGCTTGAGCGGCCCACGTTTCGCCGCGCTTCACGGCGTGAACTACCAGACCCTCGCTGGCTGGCTTCAGAAGCACAAGCAAACCGTTTCCACGGCGGTCGGCCGACAGACACCGCCATCCCCCTTTTTACTGGTTGAGGCCGAGTTCCCCTCGATACCACACACCGGAGCCATGGAACTCATCCTACCCGGCGGCGCGAAACTCACCATCACCGCGCCCGGTCACATCCCGCTGGCCGCGGCCCTCATCCGCGAACTCGCCAACCCGCGGCCATGCTGAGCTTCTCCGGCAGTTTGAAAGTCTTCGTCGCCGTCGAGCCCTGCGACATGCGCCGCAGCTTCAACGGCCTCCACGACGCCGTCACCACCATGCTGGGGGAAGACCCGCGCAGCGGCTCCATCGTCGCCTTCACCAACAAGTGCCGCACCCTGCTCAAAATCCTCTACTGGGACGGCAGCGGCCTTTGGGTGCTGGC
>JANOQR010000187.1:0-19920 GCA_031414935.1 Luteolibacter sp. | reverse complement strand
GCGAAACCGAATGCTCTCGTCCTTTTCAACCCAGGATTCGGAAATCACAAAAAACAAGCTGGCCCTGATCCCCGCGACCCGGATGGGAAAGGAAATCTCTTGAACTATGTGAAACCCAACCTACCGCCCATGATCCATTTCTTCGGCACCGCAGACCCGATGCTCCCCGAAGCCAAGGAATTCATGGAAGCCTATCAAAAAGCCGGAAATCGCGTCGAATTATTCACCTACGAAGGCCAAGGCCACAGCTTCTTCAATCAGGACAAGTATCTCGATTTGACGCTGGCCGAGACGGACAAGTTCCTCGTCGGCCTCGGCTGGTTGGAGAAAAAGGCCGCAGCCCCGTGAAACCGAACTCGCCTTCATGCGACAACACCGCTGGTGCTCTCAGCGCGAGTTAGAACCTTGAAACAACTCTCTCTAAATCAGTTAAATCGGTGAAATCAGTGGTCTCCGTTTTCATCTCCGGCGAATGAAAAGTCACTCCGCTGACTTGCGTAGAAGCCGGGTCTCGAACCACCGCCAGATTTCACCATGAAGCATCAACTGCCTAGCAAACTCCGCCCCGCCTTCCTCGCGCTCGCCGCACTCACCAGCTCCACCTTCGCCGCAGACAGCCCGGTGAAAGTCTATATCCTCTCCGGTCAGTCGAACATGGTCGGCATCGGCCAAATCACCGGTGGCAGCACTCGCTGGGAGAAAGAATTTTCCGATGTCGTGCTCTCGATCTACGACGGTGCCTACGATCCCAAGGCCGACTACGACGCCCTCAAGCCCGTGAAAACCCTCCCGCTGGAGAGTTTCGGCGGCATCAAACCCACGGAATACCTCAAAGGCGGCACCCAAGTCGTCCGTGGTTTTTTCCAAATGAAACAAGCTGGCACCTATCAGTTCAATCCGGGCTACGGGGACTCATCCAAGTGCGTCATGGTCGTCAACGGCGTGGAAGTTCACCGCTCTGAGCCGGGCGGACAGGAAACTAAGAAATCCGTCATCTTGAAAGCGGACGAAAAAGTCCCGTTCAAGATCACCCAGTTTCAGGAAAACGGCGCGGGACTCGGCTGGTACACCCGCATGGATTTGCCCGGCACGCTCCACACCGTCGTCCGCGAGGAAGGAAAATACCCCTACCTCATCGACAAAGACGGCAAGTGGGTTTCGCGCGACGACGTTTGGTATAAAGGCGTCGTCACCGCCACTGGCAACAAGTGGCTCAGCATCGGCTGCGGCGCGGGCGAAGGAAAAATCGGCCCCGAACTCGGCTTCGGCCACATGGTCGGAAATTTCCACGACGAACCCGTCCTCATCCTCAAAGCCTCCCAAGGGAACCGCTCGCTCGGCTGGGATTTCCTCCCGCCCGGCAGCGAACGCTTTGAATTCGGCGAAAAAATCTACGCCGGATACAAAGACTCGCCCGATTCGTGGGCGAAAGGCACCGAACCAAAACCCATCGACTGGTATGCAGGAAAGCAATACGACGATTGTTTCGGCGGAGCCAAAGAAGTGCTGAAAAACTTCGACGCATCCTTCCCGCACTGGAAAGGACGCGGCTACAAAATCGCGGGATTCGCGTGGTTCCAAGGCCACAAAGATCAGTCGGAAGTCGGAGCCGCCCGCTATGAGCAAAACCTCGTGCAGTTGATTAAAACGCTCCGCAAAGATTTCGAAGCACCCAACGCACCTTTCCTCGTAGCCGTCGGTTGCGGCAACGAAGGTCGCGAAAGTTTCGGCCTGAAAATCGCCGAAGCCCAGCTCGCCGTCGATGGCGACACCGGCAAATACCCGGATTTCAAAGGCAACGTCAAAACCGTCGATACCCGCGACTTCTGGCCGGATCAGGCAAAATCCCCCGCCAATCAAGGTTTCCACTACCACCAAAACGGCGGCACCTACATGCAGATCGGCGAAGCCATGGGCAAGGGGATGGTAGAGCTACAAAAAGGGAAGTGACGCTCCCTTAGCCAAAATCTACTTAAAAACTATCTTCCATCTCACCGCCCGAAGCAGAAAATGAAGACTCTCATCACTCTGACCACTGCTACGGCACTATGTGTCCAATGCGCCTTAGCCGGAGGCAGTATTACTTGGGATGAAGTAAAATCTAGAATCTCAAAGAGCGACCCAGAGTTAGTGAAGATTATTGAGAAGTCTTTCGCTGTGGAAAGGGGTGGAAGTGGAGTTCGTCTCGGGCCGCATTTCGGGGAACGACAAGGGGAGAGAATCGCCCCTTATGAATTCGGTGCTGAGGACAGAAAAAACAAGGCCAAGTGTGTGCTGGTGATTGAAGAAAGCGAAGACTTTGAATTCACGGGCAGATTTAAATTCGCAAAGTTGCCCACAAAAATCAAAAACTAGACTGCACGCAGATGAAGATTCGATTCTCACTGAGTCACCTCGTTCATCTGTGGTTGCTTTCTAAACGAAGATACCCCGAAGCCAATTAACTCCCCGCTCCATGCCCCGCCTCCTCTCCCGCGCCCACTTGGGCGTCCTCGTCTTGATCGCGCTTGGCTTGGCTCTGCCCCATTTCCAAGCTCAGCAGCCTGCTCCAGCACCCACCACCCAACCGCCGTCCGACATTTCGTTCGTCGATCCCCACGTCCACGCCATGTCCGTCACACCGCTTGGCCTACATGCCGTGTCGAAATGGATGGAAGAACGCAACGTCGAACGCTGCATCGTCAGCCCGCTCGCACACAAAGGCTCGCGTCCGAAAACCGAGGAAGAACGCGCCACCATGCTCGCCAATTTCAAGCCCTACCAGGGCCGTATCGACCGCATGACCATCATCGAGCCCGGTGAAGTCGAGACCGTCGATCAAGCCGTCGCCCTCCTCAAACGCGAGATCGCCGACGGAGCCATCGGCTTCGGTGAGCACTACGGAGTCGGTCTGATGTTCGACGACCCCAAGAACCTCATCCTCTACGAAGCCTGCGAAAAAGTCGGGCTACCCGTCATGTTTCACATCGACCAAAATAAAAACATGGTCGAACCCGGCATGGCTCGCGTTGATCGAGTACTCAAAATGTTCCCCAAGTGCAACGTCGTCGCCCACGCCTATTGGTGGCGGCAGCTCAAGGACGCCGACCGCCAGCTCCAAGAACATCCGAATCTCTACGCCGACATGTCTGGCCACGTCGTCGTCCAAGTCCTCGGCCGCGACCGCAAATTCGCCCGCGAATTCCTCATCCGCAACCAAGACAAAATCCTCTGGGCCACCGACGAAGGCTGGTGGTCCTTCGGAAATAAGGACCGCCAAATGACCCAACACTACACCTTCCTCGAAGAACTCGACCTCCCCAAAGAAGTCCGCCACAAGATCTACCGTGGAAACTCCGAGAAAGTCTATGGCTTAAAAAAGGCGGGAAAGTAACCCTCCTCCGGACTGCTAGGAAATGTGGAAAACCGTCCAAACCTTTCCAGTGCGTCTTCTTCCAGAAAGTCAGCTCATCTTCAGCTCGATATCAGTTAAGACTCCTATCCAGACTTCTTTCCCATCCGAGAAATCCACTGATCCAAACAAAATCCACAACTCATTCATCCTGAAACTCCTAAAAATGGCCCCTCTTCCAGCTTGCCGGTGCTAACCTTTTTGCTAATATCCAGCACTGAACCAACACACTGTTCTGAAGAGGAATTAAAGAATCACCAACATGCAGCCCACAAATCCAAACGGTGATTGTTTCATCATAGCACTTCAAATGATTCATGATTATTCAACGCCTGATGATCCGCTTCCCCAAATTCTAAAGGAACACGATATTGATCCATCATCCTTGGATTTCTCTAAGCTATTTTTGGTTCATGGAACAGGAATTATTAACTCCCAAAGAAAGAACCACGCTTGGATAGAATTGGATGGCTACGCGATTGACTACTCTAATGGTAATCGCGTGGTCTCTCCCAAAGATATTTATTATGATCCGTTGGGCAACGATCTCACCCCAACCATCGTTCTTGAGCGGGAACAAGTATTGCGGTTGTTGCTGAACGATCCCCATTTATCCCAAGGGTATTATTGGGGTGATTATACGAAGGGTGATCTGGATCGAATACGTCAGGCATATAACGCTTCCACCTACCAAGACTGGAATCGGAACTTTTTGCAGGAGTTTTCTGACAATCAACGTCTCTACCAAAAATAAAAGACTCCGAACAAGCCGAGACACAGCAACCGCCGTTAAGCTCCTCAGTTTCTTTTCCTTCGCTACTCAACGGCGGCGGTGCGTGCTCCTTGACGTTCGGAAGAGGAATTGAAGAAGGCGCTACCGCGCCGGTGGTTTCTATTTCGTTTTTCATGGTAATTACAATTTTGGATTCACTTTCACTATGGACACACAACTAAAGAAGGAATTGGCAGCGTTCATGTATGCGTTCGAGAACGTATTCATTGAAGATTGGGATCACGCTCAGATGGCGATGAACATTCACCCTCGGGATCAGAAGGAGTGGTTTCTGGCTCACGACAACTACACGGACTGGGCGGGACACAATGCCCTGGTGACTCACTACAAGCGTCTGAAGAAGGAGATGGCCGCTCAGAACGTTTCCATCGACGACATATAGTGATCGTAGCGTCAGGCCTATGAGAAGGCCGTGCGCGTCCCAGAACAATCGCATCTTCGGATATGGATCTGACACCCCATGCGGACTTTTCACCCACCGGCACATCGCCCTCAAGACGAAGAATCAATGGATCGCCAACCTTCCAATTCAAAGAAACGGAAGATTCCGAACAAGGCGAGACACAGCAACCCCCACTAGCCGCACTGTCGGCAACGTCACCCGTAACATGAACCTCAACCCCCGTCTCAACGCCCGCCCCCGCTAGTGGGGTTGCGTGCTCTTTGACGATAGGCCAACGAATTGAAGATGACGACCCGCCCAAATCTCACAGTGCTTCGTTGCGCGGACATCGACGTTTCAGCCGCATTCTACCGTCTCATCGGACTCGAATTTGAGAAGCACAGCCACGGGACAGGCCCAGAGCATTACGCAGCATCCGACGGGATCTGGACATTCGAGCTTTATCCTGCTTCGACCAAGTTTCCCGCCAGCAGTTCGACACGTATTGGATTCGCGGTTGAGTCATGTGATGAGGTGGCTGATCAGTTGGGAGCTGCTGGGTTTTCTCTAATTGCGGCTCCTGCTGATTCTCCCTGGGGCAGACGGGCCGTTGTTCAAGACCCCGACGGACATCGAGTCGAGCTCTCCTCCCCATCCACCACATGAAGCAGAGGCCTATCAAGTCGTGCGTGGCAACCGGCGATAACGTCTCAGCCTGAATTCGGGCTTCCCTTCGCCGGTGCCACCACTCTACGTTCGGAAGAAAAATAATGAAGAGGCAGACGATTCCAGTTCCTAGCAATCCACCCACCACAAAACCAAGGTGAGTGAGCCATATCTTTTCTACCTCGGCCTCGCTTCTGGATTGGTTGTCGGAGCCTTTAGCGCTATCGCCGCCCATGTTCTGACGAAGAGGCGCGACCTCGCCACCAGAGACGCTATACTTGACCGGGAAGCTGAGATCCGCCGCAGAGAGTTCAGCCGGATTATCACTAGGTGGCGATGCAGATTGATCTACTCCGATAGAGCGGACGGCACTGTGACTCCGCGCCCCACTTTCAATCAGGCGATCACTGAGATCATGGCAGAGTTCGCTTTGTGCGGTGCCGACTTCAAGGATCGAAGGACGAAGATCGAGGAAGCTATTCGCGCCGCTTCCGCCGTAAGCGACGCCGATATTGATAGCCGCGTAAGAGGTCAGGAACAGAAGAGCCACGGAGAAGCCTTTGCGGAAGACCTTCGCAAGATCGCCGCCTCCTGCCAAGAATGAAGAATCCGAACAAGCCAAGACACAGCAACCCCTATCAGCCGCCCTGTTTACATGATCTCCCGTAGTTTTAACATCAACCCCGCGTTCGACGCTCGCCCCCGCTGATAGGGGTGCGTGCTCTAGGACGTTGTGCACATACAGAAGCACATACAGAAGCACATACAGAAGGACACATACAGAAGGACACACATACAGAAGGACAGATCTTTAATAAAAGTTCCTTCTTGCTATTTCTCTCCCGCCCCGGTAGTTCTTCCGCATGAGCAGAAAGGCACGGTGGCTGGCGGAGTGGCGGAAATCCTCTGGGAAACCGGTGTTTTATCATGTGATTTCTCGCGTGGTAGATCGGCGGTTCGCATTCGGGCCGAAGGAGAAGGAGAGATTTCGGACGCTAATGCGGATGCAGGAGAAATTCACCGGCTGCCGGGTGGTTTCTTACTGTTTGATGTGCAACCACTTCCACCTGTTGCTGGAAGTCCCGCCGATGGCGGAGGGCGGGCTGACGAATGAGGAATTGCAGAAGCGATTGTCGGCGATTTACAGTGAGGCGTTCGTGGCAGAGCTGGCAAAGGAATTGGCGGATGCCGGGACGGCGGTCTACACCAACGAGTCCGGGCTGGAGGAAGCGTTGGCCGCAATCCACAAGCGTTTCACCTACCGGATGCAGGATCTCGGCGAGTTCATGAAAGGGCTGCTGCAACGTTTTACCCAGTGGTTCAATCGTTTGCATTCCCGGACGGGGCGGCTTTGGGAAGATCGATTCAAGAGCTTGATCGTGGAGGACGGGGTGGCAGCGAAAACGATCTCCGCCTACATCGACCTGAATCCGGTACGCGCCGGGATGGTGAAAGATCCGGCTGATTATCGGTGGAGTAGCTACGGGGAGGCTATCGGTGAGGGAGCAAAAGGGAATGGCAAGACGGCGCGAGCAGGCTTGGTGCGGGCATTGCGTGCCCATTACGGAAACGGCGTGGATACGGACTTGTGGGCGAGCGGAGTTTCCCAAGAGTATCGGAAGCTGCTGATGGCAGGAGCTGTTGGGAAATTTTCGGAAACTGTCGCGCAAGATGGGGAAAAGATCACGAAAACCTTGAGTAAAAAAGCTCCTGAAAACGAGGCGGTGCGGGAACAGCAAGTGGATGGAGAAATCCCCTTCGGCAAAATACTGCGCTGTCGAATCCGCTATTTTACGGACGGAGCGGTGATCGGAAGCCGGAGATTCGTGGACGAGGCGTTTGCAAAGTCCAGAGAGCGTTTCGGAGCCAAGCGGAAAAATGGCGCGCGAAAAATGAAAGGCCGTGCCGCCCCAGCAAACGGAGTGCTCTGGAGTTTACGGGATCTAAGGAAAGACGTGGCGTGAGTGGAAATACGCATTTCACCGCACGGCATACCATCGACAGCTTCTCGTAAAATCCGCAGCGATCCGAAAGCCTTGCCCCCTGCCCGCTCGTGTTCTACATCCCCGCCGTGCTCACGATTCATAAGCTCACCAAGACCCTTGGCGGTCGCACTCTTCTCCGCGAGGCGGAAATGTCCATCAACTGGGGCGAGCGCGTCGCCCTCGTCGGCCCGAACGGTGCCGGAAAATCCACGCTTTTCCGCATGATCCTCGACGAGGACCAGCCCGACGAAGGCACCATCGAGCGCGACGAATACGCCATCACCGGCTATCTGCCCCAAGAAGCTGGCGAGCCAACGGATGAAACCATTCTCGAAATCGCGATGGGCATCACTCCGGAAATGATCGGCCTGTTGCGAGTCATCCGTGAGGGTGAAAAATCCGGCGATCTCTCGTCACCCGAGTTCGCCCATGCGCAGGACCAGTTCACCGCACTCAATGGCTATCAGCTCGAACCCAAGTCCAAGAAAATCCTCCACGGCCTCGGCTTCAAGACGGAGGATTTCAACAAGCCCGCCCGCGAATACTCCGGCGGCTGGGTCATGCGCGCGCACCTCGCGCGCTTGCTCACGATGGAGCCGGACTTACTCATGTTAGACGAGCCGACGAACCACCTCGACCTCCTCTCGCTGCTCTGGCTCCAGCGTTATTTGCTGAACTACTCCGGCGCGATTTTGATGATTTCCCACGACCGCGATTTCATGGACACGATCATCGAGACCGTCATCGAGATTGATCCCGACGCCGCCGCACTCATTTCCTACACCGGAAATTACTCGTCATTTCTCACCCAACGCGAAGCACGTTTCGACCAACAAACGCAGGCTTACCGGAACCAGCAGAAGGAAATCGAAGGCCATCAGGAATTCATCGACCGCTTCCGCCAAGTCGGCTCGAAGGCGTCCCAAGTCCAGTCGCGGATCAAGTTTCTCGAAAAGTTTGAGCGCATCGAGAAACCCCGCGCGCCACGCAAGCCGTTCAAGTTCTCATTCCCCCAACCACCGCGCTCTAACCAAAAAGTCATGGAACTCATCAAGGCCGGCCAAGCCTACGGTGAAAAGCGCATCTACAAAGACCTCGACCTCACCATCGAGCGCGGCGACCGCATCGTCCTCGTCGGCCCGAACGGCGCGGGAAAAACCACGTTGCTCAAAATCCTCGCTGGCCTCATCCCCATCGACGCCGGGAAACGCGAACCCGGTTACGCCACCAAGCTCGGCTACTACTCCCAGCACCGCCTCGAATCACTCAACGAAAACAACACCGTCATCGAGGAAGTCATGTCCTGTTGCCCGACTCTGCGCGACGAAGATGCCCGTTCTATCCTCGGCACCTTCCTCTTCCGCCGGGCCGATGTGGAGAAACGCTGCGGCGTTCTATCAGGTGGCGAAAAATCCCGCCTCAACCTCGTCAAATTCCTCGTCGATCCACCGAACCTCCTACTGATGGACGAACCGACGACCCACCTCGACATCCTTTCTATCGACTCGCTGGTCAACGCCCTCAAAGGCTACGAAGGCACGCTGGTTTTCATTTCCCACGATGTGCATTTCATCCGCACCCTAGCAGAAACGACGCTCCACATCACCCGTAACGAAAAGAACCCAGAGAACGGCGCAGTCCTCACCCGCTACACTGGCGGCTACGATTATTTCCTAGAGAAATCCGGCCTCAGCGATGATCGCGGTGCGGTGACGGCTTGAATCCGCCATTCTTAAAACCAATTAGATTGTGGCAATAATTTCACTCGATGTGCTTCGCCGCCGTCGGAGTGAGCGGCCAAACCGTGCGTGCTTCGCAACGCATGAACTCACATCAAGCCACACTCCGACAAACAACACTCGCTTCACGCTGTTGCCGTCTCACGAGTTATAGGGCTTGTTTGCTAGCATGGGCATTGGCTGGAACGGCACTTGGCCATGGCGGATACCATGATGTAGTCAGCGAGATTCAGGCTGAGTTGCAAGAGCAGCCGGGTGATGCAGCTCTTCGGTATAAACTCGCCCAAGCCCACATCGGTCACGATGAGTGGCGTGCGGGTCTTCAGGAAATTAAGCTGATCGAGCGGATCGCCCCCGGAGTCTATCCGACAGGCTACCTACGAGGGCTGGCTCTACATATCGCCGGGAAAGACGAGGCTGCAAAAGAGTCTCTCGATGCTTTTCTAACTGCGAACTCCGATCATGCCGAGGCTCTCGCAACACGCGGAAGAGTTCTGGTGAAACTGGGTTTCCCCCCGTCAGCAGTCGCAGATTTCCAGAGAGCTTTGAAATACTCGCCCACGCCCAACAGCGAACTGATCGTGGACTTGGCGCACGCACTCAGAGACAGCGGAAAAGCGGAGGAAGCGAGCCGCGCGATCGACGCAGGACTCCAGACCGCAGGCGATGTGACATCATTGCTGCTCTGCGCGTTAGAGATCGAAACCGCTGCCAGCGCTTGGGATCTGGCGTTGAGTCGCATCGAAGCCCTGCAAAAAATAGCACCTCGCCCAGAGCGATGGATGGCTGAACGGGCGGCTCTCCTAACGAAAGCAGGCCGTACCGTTCAAGCACGCGTCGCATGGGCCGCTTTGCGCGATCACTTGCTCACCCTGCCAAATCTCGAACGCGGTTCGCCTCACAACGTTCAGCTTCTTCAACAATCCCGCCAAGCACTCGGCGAGAATACCCTCACCCCCGTCATCGCACCACCTGCCTCCAGCAAACTCTAAAATTTCAAACTAACACCTATGAAATCACTACTCCCCGTTTTTGTTTTTTCACTGCTTCCTGTCCTCGCTCACGGCACCGAATTTGGAAACATCTCGGTCACGCAAAATGATGCTGGCAACGACACAACTTCCGTCACCCTGACGAAGGCAGCAGGCAGCACGCCGAACTTCAGCATCCGTGGTGGGAATCGCGGTGACTATGATGTTAGCTTCGGCACCGCAAACGATGTCACTGGCGGTGTGATGCTCAGTTCCATCTCCCAGAATGGTCGCGACAACACTGCGGGCGGCGACACGATCGGACTTTTTTACGCCACGAGCGCATCGGATCATTCGCCGGGTGCCGGGGTGGCGGGGACTCAATACTGGATTCCAGTTTTCCGTAGTGCAAATGGTGATGAGGCAAACATCAATGTGGCTTGTGCCTGGTTTCCTTACAGCGATTGGCTAGGTGGCTTCGTTAGAAATTCTACGGGTGTCAACGGCGGAGCAAACAACACCCTGACCGCCAGCCCGGGCATCAATCTCGGAACTCAATTCGTGGACAATACGGGTGGTATCTCGACGATCAATTTGTCTGCGCTAGGCGGGAGTTCTGCGAACGGCGTGCTGCTCGTGAATCATGCAAAAAATGAGGATAATTACGCTCTATCCCGCGCGAACGCGGACGGCACTTTTACCGTTTGGGTTCACGATAATGGTGCCAATGGCGGCAGTTATGAGCAGGATCCAGTGGCCTTTGTTTACGTCCCCGTCGCGGACATTGGTACCAAACAACTGGTGGCCACGGCCCGCGTCAACAGCGACGCCACCACTGCTGTCTCCGGAGGAACATTCACCCTCACCAAGGGCGGCACTGGCCAATGGTATCTCTCCATCCCCGGCCAAACCAACACCACCGGGGTGCTCATGGTGAGCCCAGAGGGTGGCGGTGCCAACACCACGGACAACGTGGTTTCCTATCAGTGGGACATCTCTAACAGTCGTTGGATCATTGAAAGCCGCGACCTCAGCGGAGCCACAGCCCAGCCTAACTTGCAGGACGGCGGTAGCAACGCAGAAGACATGTTCAGTTTCGCGTTCTTTGAAACGAACAACCAAGGCCCAACCGCCACCATCACCGCGCCTTCGGTAAATTCATACAACGCACCAGCGACTTTCGCGATCGTAGCGGATGCCATGGATGCTGATGGGACCATTTCCCAAGTCGAGTTTCTCCGCAACGGAGTCGTAGTCGCCACGGACACCGATGCGCCTTTCAGTCTAACTCAGACCGCGCTGCCTGTCGGCTCATACAGCTACATTGCCCGCGCCACCGACAATCTGGGTGCCACGGGTGTGAGTGCCGCGAAAGTCATTACTGTTAGTTTTGATTCAAACAGCATCCCTGCCAACACCGCGCTCTCGTTCGATGGCGTGAACGACTATGTCACGATGGGTGCAGCACCCGAGTTAAACGTCGGTGGCCCGGTAGGTAACGGCCTGACGCTGGAGTGCTGGTTCCGCAAAGAAGGAGCGGGACTTACTTCCAGTTCAGGAAGCGGCGGAGTCACCGCCGTGCCGCTTTTCGGCAAAGGCCGGGGCGAAAACGACGGCAGCAATGTGGATTGTAACATTTTCTTCGGTATCACCACTGGCGGGCTGCTCGTGGGTGACTTCGAGAGTTTTGCCACTGGTCTCAACCATCCAATCACGGCTTCTAACGCACCAATCATCAACGGCACTTGGTATCACACCGCAGTCACCTTTGACGGTGCGACAGGTGTTTGGAAAATGTATCTCAACGGTGTCGAAGTCGGCACCTCAACTGTATCGGTCGCTGGTGCCGTGCCGCGTTACGACAGCATCCAGCATTTCGGCATCGGCACTGCGATGAATTCTTCTGGCACCCGCGAGGGCGCATTCGCAGGTGTAATCGATGAAGCCCGCGTCTGGAACCGCGCTCGCACCGCTGCGGAAATCGCCGCCGCGAGGGATCTCGAACTTGCCACTGGCTCAGGCTTGATCGGTCGTTTTGGATTAAACGAAGGCAGCGGTCTCACGGCCTCGACTTCTACTGGAGTTTCCGTAGGCACACTGACTAACGGCCCGATCTGGGTGGAGGGCGCACCTTTCACCACTGCGAACATTTCCCCGTTAGTTACGCTCACCGCGCCGTTGGATAACGCTGCATCGTTCATGCCTTCGCCCGTGACATTTACTGCGGATGCGACGGATGCGGATGGCGTCGCGAAGGTCGAATTCCGCGTGGACGGCGTGAAAATCGGCGAGGCCACGACGGCTCCTTTCAGCTATTCATGGACGCCACCTGCGGTCGGCACTTATGCGGTCACTGCCCGTGCGGTCGATGTTTTTGGAGCAGGGAAAGTCAGCACCTCGGCGAGTTTGCTCATCGAGGCAAATCCGAACCAGCCACCCGTCATCACGCTTACCTCGCCTGCGAGTGGAGCCACAGTTTCCGGCAGCTCAGTGACGCTGGAAGCTGGCCTAGCAGATCCCAGCGGTGATCCGATGACCGTCACATTTTACGGTCGCCAAACCACGCCTGTCGTCCCCGGCCCGGACTTCAGCATCGTCGCCATTCCAGACACACAGTATTACTCTCAGGGTTCATCTGGCAGGGCGAACACCGTCACCGTCGAGGAGTTAGTCGGAACATTCAGCACGCAAACGCAGTGGGTCGCGGACAACAAAGCCAGCCGTAACATCGCCTTCGTCAGCCACATGGGCGACATCGTGGAAAATGGAAATTTCGGCGGCAACCCGATCCAGTGGGAACGCGCCAGTGCCGCGATGAGCAATCTCGAAAAGCCTCTCACCACACTCCGCGCCTACGGCATCCCCTACGGCGTTGCTCCCGGAAATCACGACATCGATCCCATCGGCAGCTATGACACGGGATCCACCTCTTTCTATAACCAGTATTTCGGCATCAGCCGTTTCGCTGGCCGCGACTACCGTGGTGGAAACTTCGGTTCAGATAATACGAACAGCTATCAACTTTTCAGCGCCAGTGGCCTGGACTTCATCGCCATCAACCTCGCCTACGACACCACTCAGAATCAGAACATCCTGGATTGGGCAGACGCCCTCCTGAAAGCCCACCCACATCGCCGTGCCATCGTCAGCAGCCACTACATCATCGGTCAGGGAAATCCTGCATCGTTCGGTGCTCAAGGCTCGGCGATCTACAACGGCCTCAAAGACAATCCTAACCTCTTCCTCCTGTTATGCGGTCACATCCATGCGGAAGGGCGACGCACCGATGTCTTCGAGGGACGCACCGTTTACTCCGTGCTCAGCGACTACCAAGGCCTGATTAACGGCGGCAATGGCTTCCTACGCACCTTCACCTTTTCCCCAACTAACAACCGCATCCGCGTGGAAAGCTGGTCCCCCACTCTCAACCGCGCAGCGAGCCTCAGCGACGGACTCCCGCACTTCGACGGCACTTATGATTTAAGCTACAACCTGCAAAACCCAGTGAGCGATTGGATCGCGCTCGGCACTGTCAACGTCCCGGCGGATGGCTCCACGGCTTCGTTGAGCTGGACAGGTCTGGAAATGGCCAAAAACTACGAATGGTATGTCGCCGCGAATGACGGCGTGAACACCGCCAGTTCCGCACCCCGTGGCTTCTCCACCGCCGCCGGAGTCGCGCCGACGGTGACACTCGATACACCTCTGACGGCAGCGACTTTCACCTCGCCTGCCAGCATCAACCTAACTGCAACTGCAATTGACACAGACGGCACCATCGCCCGCGTGGAATTCTACAACGGAGCCGCAAAACTCGGTGAGGATACCGACGCGCCTTACGAGTTCACTTGGACCGGCGTGAATGCAGGAAACTACGATCTCAGTGCCATCGTCGTGGACAACTCCGGCCTCACTGGAGTGTCGAATGGCGCATCCGTCACCGTAGAACTCGGCGACAGACTTCCTGTGGTTTCACTCACCGCTCCCGCCGCAGGCACGCTGCTAGAAGCACCCGCGAACATCACCCTAACTGCCGCCGCGACCGACATCGAAGGCCCAGTGGCAAAAGTCGAATTTTTCTCCGGCTTGCTCACTCCAGTGCTGCTCGGCGAGGATACCGACGAGCCGTTCAGTCTCGATCTCACCAACCTCGGAGCAGGTGCCTACACCTTCACGGCCAAGGCCACCGATAGTACCGGACAAACAACCACTTCCGCCCCAGTGACGATTTCGATCTTCGTGGAAGCATCTGTTCCCGATGTGAAAAAACTTTCCGTCGGTAACTTCGATCCGCCAGCGTGGACGGTCATTCAGACCAGCCCATCGCCCTATCAGTTTGACCTCCCTGGATCTGACGCAGGTGATCTCGAAATCAAAATCAACGGCGCGAGTGTGCCATTCAACAGCGGCATCGCTCTCGCCACGAACTGGGGTGGCCCGGCAAGCACAGGTGACAGTTCTAACGATAACATCGCGCAACCCTACTCGAACGGCTCGGGAAACATTTTTGTCAGCGTCTTGGACAACTCCAACAACAACGCTGCCGGAGCCAACCCCAGCACCAGCGAGCAAACCTCAGGCGTCAGCATTGCCTTCCTGCCTTACGCAGATGGCTTCACGGGCGCCAGTGTGAACTCCGCCGCCGCTGTCCTCTCTGGCAATCTTCCGGCAGGTGTCACCCTGACGAAATCCGGCGGCTCTGGCACCTACACCGTCAACGGACTGGCGATTTCAGGAAACTTGTTAGCCTTCACCAACGGTGACTCCGGCACCCTCGCCGATAACGTCTGCTCCGTCAGGATCGTGAATAACCAATGGGTCATCGACACCCGCGACAACGCGGGCGGCACGCAGGACAATGAGTTCAGTTTCGTCTATCTACCGCCCACCACCACGGGCGTCTTCACCGGAAAAGTCAGCAGCACTGGAGTTGTTTCCAACACCAATACTTCGGCCACCGTCCTCGGCGTGACTGCCGCCATCGGTGCCAACGGCGTGGATCTCACCTTCGGCGATGGCAGCGTTATCAATCCAACGACCGCCACCATTTTTGTCACCGCAGATGCGACGAACGGAGGCTCGGTCAGTACCGCAGTTGATAATCTAACTTCGTGGTCCGCCAGTGGAAACAGTTTCCGCGTCCTGACGCAGGATCTCCCTGAAATCTCCGGCTCCCACGAGTCCATTGACCTACGTTTCCTCGTCGTCCCATTCGTCCCCATCGTCACCTTGCCGGAAGTCGTCATCACCGCCACAGACGCAGCGGCAGGCGAGTTCGGAGCCGATCAAGCACTGGAGTTCACCGTCACTCGCACGGGTTCCACCGCGCTTGGCCTAACTGTCCCGCTCGTCGCTGGCGGCAGTGCGTCTGCTGGTGATTACTCCGGTTTCGCGAATAGCGTCGTCATTCCGGCGAACCAATCGAGCACCACTCTGCCGCTCACCGTGCTCGCCGATGCGGATGCAGAAGGGTCGGAAACCGTGAGTATTGCTCTCGGTGCCAGCCCGGATTTTACCGCCGTATCACCCGCGAGTGCGATTGCGAACATCGCCGACAAACCCGCACAAAGTTTCTACTTCACCAACATTGCCGACGCCGCGAAGCGCGCACCCAGCCTTGATGCGGACGGAGACAGCAGTGCAAACATCGTCGAATACTTCATGGGCACGCTACCCGGCGACGCTAGCAGCAGAGGTATTCTGGAAATTCCATCCACTGGCTCAAACACGTTCAAAATCCGCTATCCGCGTGCCAAGAACCGTCCCGACGTATCCGGCAGCCTCCGCTGGTCCAGCGATCTCGTGAACTGGCACACCAGTGGCCAAAGCAATGGCACTTACTCCGTTAGTTTCACCGAAGCCATTGCCTCCGTCCCAGCCGCCGATCCCGAAACCGTCGAAGCCACTGCCACCATCACTGGCCCCGGCGACACTCCGAAAATCTTCGTCCGCCTCGGTGTGGAGTGAACCATCGCCCGATGACTGCCTTCGCCGCAGTTCGTCGGGTTTCTCTCTGTCGCCTCACGGGGACACAAACCGGTAAAAACATTCGTTGATGTGAAAAATGAGTTCGGAGTAAAATAGTATCACCGCTCAGATGCATCTCCGCTCACTCATCTTTCTTCCGCTATGGATTGCCAGCTCTCTCGCTGAAGAAGTGCCACCACAAGGGACCGAGACTCCACCCGCTATCGGGCCAGCGAAACTCAGTGTCGTAAAACTCGATGCAGATCGACTCCAAATCGGCGAGGTGGTGCTCGACAAAAAGAGCCGAGAAGTCCGTTTCCCCGCCAAGGTGAACATGCGAGAAGGACTCATCGAATATGTCGTCGTCCTGCCAAAGGGCAAACTTCACGAAGCTCTGATAGAAACGAACGCCTTTCCCACCCACATCAACCTCGCGCTCACCCTGCTGCGTTATCTCCCCTCGCCAGAACTCTTTCCAGCAGTCAACGAGCAAGGACTACCATTCGGCCTGCCACCGCAAGTTCCCGATGCAGTGAAAACCTCAGCCCGCATCACCATCGAGGCAGAGTGGATAGATGATGGAAAAACCTACCGCGTCCCGATCAACGATTGGCTCAAAAATCCCGCGACTGACACCGTTCTCAACCCCGGCCCCTGGCTCTACACCGGATCGGATTTTTCCGAAGGTCAGTATGTTCCTGAGATGACTGGAGACATCGTCGCGATCATGCTCGATTCCTACGCCGTGATCAATTACCCCGGCTCAGACAATCCAGATCAGGCCGGATGGCACGCATTCACCGACCGCATCCCGCCGACTGGAACTCCTATCAGCGTCATCATCACTCCTCACTCACCTGCCCCAAAAAAATAACCGTATGAAACTAAAACTCCCCATCACTGTCCTACTAACACTCATTTCCGCCTCATCATTTATTAGAGCGGAAATCCCGATCAAATCAGGAGACAAAATCGCTTTTCTTGGCGACTCCATCACCGCCGCAGGCTTCAGTAATCCCGGCGGATACGTGCAACTCATCGGTGCAGCCCTAGCCGCGAATGGAGTCAAAGCAGAACTCATCGGAGCTGGAATCAGCGGCCACAAATCTAACCAGATGCTTGAACGTCTCGAAAAAGACGTGCTCAGTAAAAAGCCGCAGTGGATGACTCTGAGCTGCGGCGTCAATGACGTCTGGCACGGCGAAAAAGGCGTGAACTTGGAAGACTATCAGAAAAACATCACCAGCATCGTGGACAAAGCCCAAGCTGCTGACATCAAAGTCATCATCCTCACCTCCACCATGATTACCGAAGATCCGGCGAATCCGAATAATCAAAAGCTCGCGCCCTACAACGAGTTTCTCCGCAATCTAGCCAAGGAAAAGAAATGCCTCCTCGCCGATCTCAATGCTGAGATGCAAGCCGCGCTGGCCGATGCCGCGAAATCTTCCTCCAAACCCGCAAAGAAAAATGTCCTCACCTCCGACGGCGTCCACATGATCTTCGCTGGAGACATGATGATGGCCACCGGCGTGCTCAAAGGAATGGGACTCGCTTCCGCTGAACTGGCAAAATCAAAAGACGCATGGCTCGACCTCCCAAATACGAATCCAGTCACGCTCAAAGTCACCCTGACCCAACGCCAAGCCGATCAGTTGGATAAACTAGCTCAAAAGCAAACCACCTCCAAAGAGGACTTGCTCAAAAAAGAGTTAGACAAAACCGTGAGTTCATTCCTGAAATCCGGGAAACCTTGAATCACCCTCGTATGGTTCACGATGCAATCGTCGTCGGTGGCGGACATAACGGCTTAGTTGCTGCAAGTTATTTGGCGAAAGCCGGGAAATCCGTTCTCCTGCTAGAGGCAAAGGAAGAACTCGGCGGTGCCACCAGCAGCGTGAAGCCGTTTCCAGAATATGATGCCCGGCTCTCGCGTTACTCCTACTTGGTATCGCTATTGCCAGATGAAATCGTCGCGGACTTAGGGATCAATTTCAAAACCCTCGGACGCTCCATCTCATCCTACACACCCTATCAGCGTGATGGAGTCGATGACGGGTTACTCGTCGCCACTGAATGGAATCAAGCGACTGCTGATAGTTTCCGACGACTCACGGGATCAGATCGTGAAGGCATCGCATGGCGTGAGTTTTACGGCGAGATTGCCGAACTCACAAAACGCATGGCGCCATCCATGCTCAAGCCACTGAAAAGCGCGGATGAAATGAAGCGCGAAATCGGCTTACCCGACGTTTGGCGGAGTTTGATGGAAGTCCCGATTGGGCAAATCATCGGCAACCGTTTCAGTGACGATCTCGTGAAAGGCGTCATCCTCACTGACGCACTGATCGGCACCTTTGTCGCCGCAGATGACATGCAGGCGAATCGTTGTTTTCTCTATCACCTCATCGGCAATGGCAACGGACAATGGCGGGTGCCGCAGGGCGGAATGGGGGCGTTAGTGACTGAGCTGTATCGCATCGCGACATCACACGGCGTAGAAATAAAGCTGCGCTCCAAGATCATCGCGCTAGAGAGTGGCCCTGCGGGTGTCCGCGTCGAGACAGAGTCGGGGGAAATTCACCACGCCCGAGATTTGCTTTTCGCCGCCGCGCCCCAACACCTCGCTCGGTTACGCGGTGAGCCAGCTCCGACTTCCTTAGAAGGCTCGCAGATCAAAATCAACATGCTGCTATCACGTCTGCCACGGCTCAAATCCGGCATCGATCCACACCTCGCCTTCGCAGGCACATTTCACATCAATGAAAGCTACTCCCAGCTAGAAACCGCCTACCACGCTGCACGAAATGGCGAGATCCCACAGCCACTGCCATTAGAAATGTATTGTCACACACTCACCGACTCGACCATTTTATCTCCTGAACTTGCTGCGAAGGGTTTCCATACACTCACCTTATTCGGACTTCATACGCCAGCCTCCCTCTTCGACGCAGACCCAGAGCGCGCGAAAGCGCAGGCGAAAGAATATGCCATCGCGAGCTTGAACGCATACTTGCTAGATCCCATTGAATCAGTACTCGCACCTTGCTGCGATGGCACATTGGCCATCGAGGTGAAATCACCGCTCGACCTAGAGCAGGAAATTTCCCTACCACGCGGGAACATTTTTCATCGCGATCTGGACTTTCCTTTCATCGAAAACGAACGAAGTGACAAACCACTCTGGGGCGCGGAAACAGATGATCCACACATCTATCTCGCAGGCGCGGGCGCACGTCGCGGCGGTGGCGTCAGCGGCATCGCCGGCCACAATGCGGCGATGGCATTACTGGAAAAAGGTTAGGAAGCACTCTAAAAAGGCAGCGATCGCTCTAAAAAGGCAGGGACCGTTTTCCGAAACGGTCTAGCGAATGGGACGCGAATGAATCTTCCATGGGCAATCATTCTCCTGCCATTATCCCAGAGCTTTTACTCCGTTTGTTCTGATCCATTAGACCGCCATTTCATCTCCACAGATCCAGACTCAATCTCTATACATCCAGATCCAGTCTCATTACATCCGGCTCATATCTCCTGAGATGAAAATTCGATCAACCGACATCCGCCGCCGATCTCCAGAGATCAAATGCCTATCTCGGGACATCAAATTCCGATCAACCGAGATCAAACTTTCATCTCCAGAGATCAAATTCCCATTTCTCGAGATCCGATTTGGATCTAAAAAGACCGAAATTCGATCAATTTAGATCAAATTTCGGTCTATTTTTACCAAAATTGCGATTCTATCGAAATTTTGGCATGGAAATCAGCAAAAAGCGCGATGAGACACCTCAAGGCGACGGCACCACGGGCGGCTCCGTCCGCGACGATTTTTCAAAATACTGCCCCAGCGTATCCAACCACGCCGCGATGCCCGGACGATCCGCCACCGCGTCGCCCGCATGGCGATAAACCCGCAGCGCCCAATCCGCCCCGTCTGCTTCGCAGAGCGTCCGCGTGTCGCGAATTTCCTTCAACACCTGTTCCAACAGCCCCTCGATCACCAACAGATTTCTAGCAGATTCA
>JANOQR010000186.1:0-35714 GCA_031414935.1 Luteolibacter sp. | reverse complement strand
CCGCGAGTCATTGCCAGAGCCATGACGGCCAGATAGATAAAATTTTTGTTAAGTAGTTTCATGATATGGTAGATATAAGTAAAATGATAATGTTTTACTGTCAGTTTTTTATTGAGTCTTTCCCGGGTTCTTGATGAAAACATTCATTTCGAAAATCGACCAATGATAGGTTTCATCAGCCCCAATTTGTGTGATTCTGATGTAACGCGCGGTTTGTTGCGGAAGGCGAATGGAGGTGATGCCTGGTTTTCCTGTGCCCGTGGCAACGGTCTTGCTCCATTCTGTGCCGTCATGGGATACCGTGACTTCGTAGCGGGCTGGTGAATCCCACTGCGCCCACGTGTTATCCAACTCGATACGGTCGAAAGTTTTAGCCTTTTTCATATCTACTTGAAACCATTGCCCCGCATACTGGGCCTTGGTCATGTCCCGCCAACCTGTCCAATGATCGCCGTCGATTGCGTTTGCGGCGGATCCATCGATCATGATCTTGTTGTTGCTAAAGACGAATGATTCGTCCCGAGTTGAAGCCGATGCTGACCATGATTTCTTGTCGAGTGCGGTATCATTCAGTGGTGGGATTGGTAGTGGTTTCGGTGAATCAACCGGCAGCTTGCCAACACCTAGGAAGCGCCAAGTGCCGGGAGCTACTTTAAATTTCACGTAGTCAGCATTCTCGCCGCTCCAAGTGACACCGTCGATGTCACTGTGTTTGGTGCCGTCCCAGACGGTGGTATTGTTTACCTTGATATGATCGAGCTTGGAGAAGGATGCTTTCGGAATTCCGACGATGGCACTGGTGCTGGCAGGAGAAATGAGGTTAAGCGCGTATTCAGAATCAGTTTTCTTCAGGTCCACTGTCACGTTGCCCTTCAGTGTGGGGACAACGACTTTGATTGATTTAAGAAACGCCTCTTTGGGCATGACCTGATAGGATTGCCAACCTGCCTCGATTGGCGAGACACCGGCGATGACTTTGGAAAGAATGATAGCGGGCGGGTTCCAGCCGTGATTCAGCGATGACTGGTCGTCGAAGGCATCAATGCGTGAGGCCCACCAACGATCATAATGCTCCCACAACGTGGTGAAACTGCATGGGATCATGGTTTTGTAGCGTTCGTGCATGCGCAACAAGGCGTAGTCCTGGCGCCCCATGGTGCAGAGTGCTTCGAAAACCCAACGGTCGAAAAAGCAGCTCGAATAGGTCTTTTTTGTCAGAACGTTGTCATAGATCGCCTGCCACTTCGCGGGGGATGCCAGTCCGGCATTGATGGCCATGGCATTCGCACGGTCATCTGGTTCGGCCACCTGTGAGGACATGTAGTAGCTGCCTTTCCAGTATTTGTCATCGAAGGTGCTTTTGATGGCTGCGAGTTTTTTGTCGATGGCGTGTATATCGGATTCGTGGCCGGTCACCAATGCCATCTTTCTCAAGGTGCCTAGGCAGTTGTAATAAAAGCAAGTTTCAGTCACGGCGGTGTCCTTTACTTCTTTTCCCCAGTCGAACCAAGTATTGGGATTTCCGAATTGATAGGTATCAAACAAGAAGACCTTGGTCTGATCATACACCGCCTGAATCGACTCTAGATCACCGGTCTGCAGATAATAGAACCACAGCCCGTATTCGCCGAGGAACTCAAGGTGTTGTCCGGGATAAAACTTCGGCTCCAGTTTTCGTCTGACTAAATCCTTGGCTAACCGATGCGAATTACTGTCAAAGACATAGAAGCATTGGTTCAATTCCGGCGTGCCATCTCCCCAGAATCCCACCCGCTCTCGGTCCGGGCAGTCATAGAAATGTTCTCGCATACAAATATAGGCGGTTCGTGCCGCTTTTTTCCAGAGAACGTTATAGTCATTGTCATTGCATTCGAACGAGCCGACAAAATTCGTATTGTAGCCAGTTTCTCGATATTTCACGGACCTCACGATGACTCCTGGGGGAATGGTATAAATCGCACCCTCGCCGCTGACCCAATTTTTAGCCTCGTGATGTTGGTTTCCTCCTAATGTTTTAAAAGACTCGGTGGGAGTGAGAAAAAGAACCAACGGATTGGAGGAGTTATAGTGGATTTCCTGCCCGGCAGGTGCCTCGAGTTCGATGGAAGGTTGGAAGTGGCAATTGTATGGCATCGCACACACCAGTCTCCATGCATTCTGCTCGGAATGGGGCAGATCTTTCGAAACCCGGACGTATTCCTTGATCCCGTAATCCTTGATGAGAGGGGCATCCTTAGCCTTCAGTTCCAGTGGCAACAACATACCAAGGAAGGTCAGGAGTAGAGTGGTTGATCGGAAAATCCGAGAGTCTAAATTTTGGGTTGGCATTTGAGTTGTCTGTATTGATTGCACCGCTGATATGGTGGCACGCTACCTAGCCTAAATTTCCTAGAATACTTTCCTGAGAGCATTCTAGGTTCAGTCGATTTGCAACGCACATCACTTTCGTGTCACAAGAGTGGTTGCAACGGGCAATGGGTTCGCAACGCAATTTCCGCTCCTAAGTGGTGCGCAGGGCGGCGTAGTTCTACCCCAAAATTCATTTCACTGCCGATTTAGCACGAATAGGTTCGTGGCGGTAAGTTTATGAAAATCGGAATCCCCAAAGAAATCAAAGCGCAGGAAAACCGCGTCAGTATGATCCCCGGCTGCGTCGCAGAACTCGTCAAGCGAGGCCACCAGGTTTTCGTCCAAACTGGTGCCGGTGACGGTGCCAGCTACGCCGATGAACACTATCAGGCTGTCGGCGCAAGCATCGTCGCGGATGCGGCCAGCGTGTTCGCGAATGCTGAACTGATCGTCAAAGTCAAAGAACCCCAGCCGTCCGAGGTGGCGCTGCTTCAGCCACACCATATTCTTTTCACTTATCTCCACCTTGCCGCTGATCAGGCGCTCACCGGGAGCCTGATGGCCACTGGTTGCACCGCCATCGCCTACGAAACCGTCGAGGTAAACCATCGCCTGCCGCTGTTGGAGCCGATGAGTGAAATCGCCGGGCGCATGTCGGCAATCGTCGGGTCCTATCACCTCGCGAAACATCGCGGCGGTCGCGGATGCCTGTTAGGCGGGGTGCCCGGCGTGGCACCTGGCCGCGTGGTCGTGCTGGGGGGCGGCACGGCTGGTGTGAATGCGGCGCGAGTCGCCACCGGCATCGGCGCGGATGTGACGATTTTGGAAGTGGATTTCGAGCGGATGCGGTTTCTGGACATCACGATGAGTGGCACCAGCATGGTGTATTCCAATGAGGCGAATCTCGCGGAACTGCTGCCCCGCGTGGATCTGGTGATCGGCGCGGTGCTGGTTCCCGGCGCGAAGGCTCCCAGATTGATTACTCGTGAAACGCTGCGCTTGATGCCGAAAGGCAGTGTCTTCGTGGACATCGCCGTGGATCAAGGAGGCTGCGCCGAAACGACTCGCGCCACGACGCATGACAACCCGACTTATGAAGAGGAAGGAGTGCTGCACTATTGCGTGGCCAACATGCCAGGTGCCTACTCCCGGACTGCCACTCAGGCGCTCAACAATGTGACCCAGCCGTGGATCCTGCTGATCGCCGAAAAGGGTGTGGCAGATGCCTGCGCTGCCCGTAAAGAGCTGCTAGGAGGTATCAACACGAAGGCGGGCAAGCTAACATGCAAGCCAGTGGCGGATGCGCATGGCCTGATTTACACCGCGCTTGAAACCAATAGTTGAGAGAGTTGCCCAAGCGAATCAAGCCAGCAGTGCCATCACGACACGCGCTGGCTCGACGCCGGCGAGCTTCTGATCGAGGCCTTGGAACTTGAGCGAGAGATGATCGTGATCCATGCCGTGCAGATTCAGAATAGTGGCATGGAGATCGCGGACTTGCATCGGATCTTTGACGATGTTGTAGCAGAAATCGTCCGTTTCACCGTAACTGGTTACTACTTTCATGCCGCTGCCTGCCATCCACATCGAGAAGCAGCGGGGGTGGTGATTGATCAACGATAGAAGACGACAAGGAGCAGCAGGGCATCCTTTTTGCCGGAGTTGGTGATGGAGTGGACCGCATCGGCCCGGTAGGTGGCGGAGTCACCCTTGCGGAGCGACTCCTTGAAATTTCCCGATTGAAGATCTACTCCGCCATCCTTGACGATGAGGAACTCACGGGTGCCCTCCACATGCGGTTGGCTGGTAAGTGCTCCGGTAGCCGGTAGCCTCACTTCGTAGAACTCGATGTCCTTCTCCAGATTCAGCGGCGAAAGGGCGCGGATCTGGCATTGCTTGTCCGCGCGAAAGATCTGGGTGCTGTCATTGGCGCGGGTGACTTGGATGGATGATGCTGAGTCCGCGCTTCCGATTAGATCCTGTAAGGATAAACCAAAGGCACGCGCGATGCGGTAGGTTACACTGAGCGTTGGGTTCGCGCGCCCACGCTCAATTTCGCTGAGCATCGAGCGGCTCACCCCACTAGCGGAGGCAAGTTCTTCCAAGGACCAGCCGCGATCCGCGCGAAGCTTCTTCACCCGGCGCCCTAGATCCTCGTTGATGGATTCAGCGTCAGTTACTGCAGAGGTCTTTCTCGCTTTCCTAGAAATGCACTTTGCTGGCACGCGTGATCGTTATATTGGTTGATTTTTCCTGTAAAGTGGAAAGTTGGACTTGCCAGCTTAATGGATTGAATTCCAATATCACGGAAACGAGCCGATTGAATTGATGGCTATTTCCGCATGAAAGCACTGGTCAAAGCAAAATCAGAACCCGGGCTGTGGTTGCAGGACGTCTCTGAACCCGCCACAGGCATCAACGACGTGTTAATCAAAGTGCGTAAAACCGGCATCTGCGGCACCGACCTGCATATCTACAACTGGGATGCTTGGGCGCAAAAAACCATTCCCGTGCCGATGGTCATCGGCCATGAATTCGTCGGTGAAGTCGTGGAAGTCGGCTCGAATGTGAGCGATTTCTACGTCGGAGAAATCGTCAGCGCAGAAGGCCACGTCGTGTGCGGACGTTGTCGTAACTGCCTTGCCGGGCGGCGGCATCTTTGTAAAGACACTATGGGTATCGGCATCAATCGCACGGGTGCTTTCGCTGAGTTCATCAGCGTCCCGATGACCAATGTCTGGCATCACCCGGCGGCTGTGGATGAGGACGTTGCCGCGATTTTTGATCCCTTCGGAAATGCGGTTCACACAGCACTCTCTTTTGATTTGCTGGGTGAAGATGTGCTAATCACCGGCGCAGGGCCGATCGGAATCATGGCGGTAGCCGTCGCCAAACACGCGGGCGCCCGGCATGTGGTCATCACGGATGTAAATGACTACCGGCTGGATCTTGCGAGAACGCTCGGTGCGGATGTCGCTCTAAACATCACCAAAGGCAGTCTTGCCGAGGTGCGGAAAACCCTGAGCATGAAGGAAGGCTTCGATGTGGGGCTGGAAATGAGCGGAAATCCCGCAGCATTTCGTGAGATGATCGACTCGATGTGCCATGGCGGCAAAATCGCGATGTTGGGAATCCCCAGCGAGCCGATGCCGATCAATTGGAACAAAGTGATTTTTAATATGCTAACCATCAAAGGCATTTACGGGCGTGAGATGTATGAGACTTGGTATAAAATGAATGTCATGCTGGAAAGCGGACTGAATATCAAACCGGTGATTACACATCACTTCGGTGCAGATGATTTCGAAAAAGGTTTCTCAGTCATGAACTCCGGCATGAGCGGGAAGGTCGTGCTCGATTGGTCGGTATTCCATTAAATTCTAACGATGAGCTCTTTATTTATAAAACATATCCAGTCCCAGCTCGACGGTATTCGCGAGGCTGGCACCTACAAACACGAGCGGCAACTCACCACTCCCCAAGGCTCCATCGTGTATGCCAACGGTCGTGGTCCTCTGCTCAATATGTGCGCTAACAACTATCTGGGACTCGCACAAGATTCGAAAGTCCGGCAGGCAGCCCACGAGTCACTTGAGAAGTGGGGCTACGGACTTGCTAGTGTGCGATTTATTTGCGGCACTCAGGACATTCATAAGCAACTAGAAACCAGCCTGAGTGATTTCCTCCGCACCGAAGACACCATTCTCTACGGCTCTTGTTTTGATGCGAATGGCGGGCTGTTCGAAACCCTGCTAGGCTCCGAAGATGCGATCATCAGTGACGCGCTCAATCACGCTTCGATCATCGACGGCGTGCGATTGTGCAAGGCCATGCGTTTCCGCTACAGCAATTGCGATATGGCCGACTTGGAGGCGCAACTCATCGCGGCGGACTCCAAGGGCGCACGTTTCAAACTGATCGCCACGGACGGAGTTTTTTCGATGGATGGCGTGATCGCGCCACTCAAAGAAATCTGCAACCTAGCGGATAGATACAATGCGCTGGTCATGGTGGATGATTCCCATGCCGTGGGCTTCATGGGCAAGCATGGCCGTGGCACTCATGAACATTGCGGGGTAATGGATCGCATCGACATCCTCACCGGCACTTTGGGTAAAGCGCTTGGTGGTGCCAGCGGCGGCTACACCAGTGGGCGCAAGGAAATCATTGAGCTGCTACGCCAACGTTCGCGGCCTTACCTGTTCAGCAATACGCTCGCCCCGATGATCGCCGGAGTGTCACTGGAGGTGATTCGTATGCTGCGAGATTCCACCAGCTTGCGCGATACGCTGGAGAGAAACACCCGCTATTTCCGCCGGGCGATGACCGAAGCCGGCTTCACCATCACGCCCGGTGAGCACCCGATCGTGCCAGTTATGTTAGGTGATGCCGCACTGGCCGCTAAATTCGCTGAGGCTATGCTGGAGCGTAAAGTCTATGTCATTGGTTTCAGCTATCCGGTGGTGCCAGAGGGGAAAGCCCGCATCCGCACCCAGATCAGCGCGGCACACAAGCCAGAGGATTTAGAAATGGCGGTTAAGGCATTTATCGAAGTGAAAAACCAGTTGGGTCTGTAGGAATTCCGCCGTGCTGAAGTTGCTGGACTTGAAGCTCTTACTGGCGTCGCCGGATGTAGCGTGACCGCCACGATGGCCAGTGCAGCCGTCGTAGAAACCGCATGCGATGACCGCTATGAACAAAGTCTCAGTAAACGTCTATGCACGGCACTTCAGGCCACGCTTACCGAAAACCACAGACTTTCGTTAGAAATATTTTACCACTGGCTGGATCAACTTCGCCATAGTTGACGCTGGAGTCCCCCAAGAAACGAGGAAGCAGGCGATGAACCCAAGGAAAAAACACTGCACCGTTTAGCCCAAAATCATTCAACTTCGGTTTTCGGATCCAGTATCTTAGGGTGGCAGTATTTTACAGTCCGATACCTTTGATTTTGCGTAACTTCGGCTGAGTGGTCGATGTTTCGATTGCCTGAATCGCATCATTGACGGCACTGATCCGCTGCTCATTGAGTTCTCCCATGGGAAATTGGTTATTCTTACACTGATCGTTGAAAACCACGATCACTTCTTTCAGGCCGGGGATCGCACTACGAGCGGCTGTTCCAAAACTGGTGATCTCTTTCATGATTTCGACTGTTCGTTTTTGGCTGCCATGACCGCCTTGGGTTTTGGCGAGTGCTACACCAGCACCAATTGCTTCTACGTAGTGATATTTTGTCAGTGCTCGCAATGCTCCCATGCGGATTTCGCAACCAAACATCGTGTCCGCCGGACAGCGGATTTCGACTGCGGTGAGAATATCTGGAGCTAAAGCCTCCACGTCTTCCAGTGTGAGTTGATTCTCAAAATAGCCTTGAAGTGTGGCCCGTGCCATACCATCCGCATTTTTGGAAATTGCCCGGATGGCCAGCCGAACCTGTTTGCGATCCGCCTCCTGGAGTGCACCTGATAGCGGTGTTTGGAATAATGCGGCAGCCAGTTGACCTTGCGTGATCTGAATAGGATCGGCCCAGTTGATCGGCTGGAGGGGCTCGGCGGTTGTGGCGACGGCCGCGAGTATCTCTGGAGCTGCGGATTTCGCTTGGCCCCCCATTTTCCTGATTACCTGTGCCGCCTTGTAGCGCAGCCCACGATCATCATGTGAAAGCGCACGAACGAGAACCGGCAGGGCATCTGTGGTCTGGATGTAACCGAGAGCCTCCACAGCGCCCAAGCGCTTGCGGGCGTCTGGGCTATCCGCCATGGTGATGAGCCTCCCGACCAGATCTTTGCTATTAGGACGTTTACTCAATTCTTCTGCTGCCCACCCGCGCGCGATGGGCGACCAATCACCCAGTGCGGTTATGAGTTCTTCCGTATTTAACATTTGCCGATCAAGATCAAAGCGGCCAGATGCGATGGCTTCTGAAACATCTTTTTTACTGAGCCACTTTGTCTGACTCGAATCTTTGCCGGTGATACATAGCTTTTTCAGAGGTGTGGAATATGTTAATACATAACTAGCTGTCGGACTTAGTCCGTTGTAGCTGCTATTTCCGTAGTAGGTGTTATCGTCAGTTTTACCGCCACCGTATTGTTCGCTACCATCATAGGTAAAGGAGCCATCACAGCGCCGTACTAGATCGAAGTGCCAAGAGGCGTGGCCGAAAAAAGCGGCAAGTGCGTCTGGGCCGCCAGCATTCGCTCCCAAGGCACTCCACAAATAGCTGAAGCCTTGGCCAGTGTGACCGTATTCCCGATTTTGATAGGAAGCGGTAACCATCTTGGAGAAGTATTGGCTTTCCTTGATCCGGCTCTCCATTGCAGCGTACATCACTGCTGCCATAGAGTTTTTGCCGTTGTTTTCGTGACTTGACCACGCTTCATGCTCGCCATAAGGGATTGCCCCTTTGTCCACGTAATAACCGAAAAATCTAGCGGCGCGCTCGATCGCCGGAATGACTTCTGGATCCTTCACGCCGCACTTGTTTCCCATCACGATCGCCAAATTGCCGATCAGGCCCGCCGCATTTACTGGGCCGTATGGCGGTATGGATCCGTGGAGTTTACCGGTAGAAGTGAGTTCCGAGATTCCGTGGCCGAAGGTGCCATACATGCTCTGGCCCTTGGCGAGGGTAATGGTGTATTCATTGATGGCATGGAGTACCTCCTTGTCTCCGGTTAAAAGATAGTATTCGCAGAGGAAGAGATTGAAGTATCCCCATTGCCAGATGACCTGTCCGCCCTTGAGTTCCAGCTTCAGTGTCTGCGGGCCAATCAGGTGGGCGAACTCGCGCAATTTCGGAAAGTGTTTGGCATCCCCCGTGGCTAACAGCGCGAGACCATTCACGGCCCCATACCAAGTGGGTTTCAGCGGCTCTTTTTCCAGCACTTTGCAGGCTTCTTCAAAGATGAGCTCAGACTTCGGACAATCGTAAGGAGCAGTGGCAGCATATGTTCCCATGACTCTCAGCTTGAGTTGCACCTCTTGAGTTTTACCCGCCCGCCAGACAGTCAGTTTGAGAATTCCCGCGTTGCTCTCCTTTTCTGCGTCCTGAATTGCTTTTGCCATGTTCTGGCGGGCGTCGAAAGTGAATGGGCCACCACCCGCGCCGAGGATTACGTCATCCACCTGCATGACGCCATCGGCAGGCGACTTCGCGCCGACATGAGTGACGAGAATCTGACGAGCGGCTGTGGTGGTGCGCCCCTGCTGGCTATCGAGATTGTTAGCAGCTTTGGTATAAATCCACCCGCGCAGGCCGGTGGCACCGAGATTGTAGGTTTGCTCACGGCTCACCGCGCTGTTTTGAGTGAGGTCCGGCGGGCTGTTTAAATCATCCGCAGCGTTTCCACTGGCGATCATCACCGCCATGGCGGCAATGCGAATCAGGTATTTGGTGTGTGCTTTCATATTAATTCTTAAACCTTGTGAGATAAGGTGCGTGGCGCGGTACAATTAATTCGCCACCGGACATCAAAGCCATCTTCTTCAGGCCATGGTCTTTGTTCATCCCGGTTTTATCGGCGGAATCGAAGAAGATACCACTGAGCGATACGCGATCACCCCGTACTTTGTTGATTCGGAATTTCACCGATTTGTTATACTTATAGACTAGGTAAACGCCACCGGAGAAGTTCTCTACGAGCTTTACCGGAGAAATCAGGTTCAGGGTGTTGGCGTCGAACATCTCAACAACCAAGTTATTTCCCTTCCGCTCCCAGTCCACAAAATACAAGGCGATCTGATACTCACGCTTGCCATCAATGCCTATGGTGGCTGACATGGTATTATCCGGGTTTGAGTAGCATGTGGCGTTGCGCGGCGTGCTGTTTTTAGAGTTAGGCGAAAGCGCCCGTTTGTCAGAAGTTCCAGTGGCCCAGACTGTCGGCTCAGGGAGTCCGTTTTTTGGGAAGGCCCGGAAGTATTCAAGGGAAGTCACATACGAGGGTAGTGACTTTTTGTCCTGCCCCTTGCCGTCGTAGTTGCACAGCACGTGGCCGTCTTTTCCATAGGTGCCGCCCCAGTTGCCGCCAGTGATGACATCCTGTTTCAGCGCCTCTGCGGCATATTTCAGCGCGGGTTCGTCATAGCTTGGGGTTTGGCCAGTGTAGTTGATGGAGAAGGAATACTTACCCGCCTGCACTGATGTGAAATACACAAACGCGGCATCTTCGTTCGCGCCTCCAATGCCATTGGTGGCATGATAGGTGCCATCCCATGCGAGCTTGCCATTGATGGTGATGCTCGCGATGGTTTTCTCCACTTTCGGAATTCCGATCCGACCCACGGTGCCGACCGGGGCGGAGATCATGCACTCTCCTGATTTCAGATCGAATTCCGCCGTGATCTTGCCGAATGGAGTGGGGGTATCGCCCGACACCCGCGTCAGTGTTCTTCCGGGGTGCGGCAGGATGTCATAGGTTTTGAAACCCGGAAGCGTGGGCACGATGCCGAGCACTTCTTCATTTAGCCATTTCACCACTCCAGCCCCCCAAGGATGACACAAGCTGACAATCCCACTCGGGCCATTTGGAACCGCCGCATTCGGCGCTATGACTTCATTCCAGGATGGTCGATAGACTTCATAGGTCGTAGTCGCCCCGTTTTGAATCATCCCGCCCCACATGTCCCTGACGGCACTCAAAGCGTCGTCATGTTTTCCCATGTGTGCCATGGCCTGAATGATGAAATACTGGTTGAAGGGCGAAAATGAAACCCGATTGACTCGGTCTAGGAAGTGTTTGTTGAACAGCGCTTCTTTTTCGTTTTGGGTCAAACACCCGGTATTGATCGCGTCTGCTGACGCATGAAGCCCGAAATCCGCAGACCAAGAGTCGTTTTGCCGGAGGCTGGCCATGCATGCTTTGGCATAGCCGCTGTATTTGTCTTTCAAGTCCGTCCGGCCAAATTGTCCCATGACTGTTGCAAAATCGTTCCATGCCCGAATTGACAACATCTTGTAGGCATTCTGCGCTTCATGACTGGACTTGAACCAGATTTCAAATCCCGCACAGAGCCGCTCATCCCAGCCGTAAAATCTTAGGTTCGGATTCGCGTTGAAGACCGCATGTGCATCATCGAGTTTCGCGCAGGCGTTTCTGATATACTTTTCTAGCGTCGTCGTATCACCCGTGTAGCGGTAATAATCCAGCAAACTCAGCACCCAGTACAACGAATAGCTCCTGATTCCATTACTTTCTTCAGAGGTGTTTTCGATATTTTTTCTAATAAAATCAAAGTTGCCGAAGGCAGCTAGCGCGGCAGCCTGTATTGTGTGTGCATCCCCAGTCCATGACATTCTATCCCCGCGATCTATGAGGATGGAACCCATGTAGTCCTTACAAAGTGTGGCTTTTACGCTATAGGCGGAAATATACCATGCTCGCTCTAACAGCGAGTCGCTGCACGAAAAGCGACCCACATAATTCACCGGTTTCACCTGACAAACGGCACGAATACCTTTGATGCGCCATGGTTTGTCGCAGGCTTTCACATGGATCCAGGCGAAACGCACGCCTTCGTAAAGCTCGGCGTTTAACTCCAGTCGATAGGTGTTACCGTGTTTGACGGGAACACCGGTTTTACCGAATCCCGGCTCGTTGTGTTCGCTGATTGCCATTTCTACGCTTCCAGGGCAGTCGGGACTGTCGAATTCCACCCATGCGGCGCTCACCACACCAAAATCCAAACGGATGGAGCCTGCTGCATTTACCGTGATGTCAGTTTCATCAGATGACACGGAATCCAGATTCCTGAAGGAATCTGTTTTATCCGCAACAGCGGCCACTGGCTTGAGAAAATAGATTTGTAGTCCATCCTCTGTCTTTGGTTCTTTCCAGCGGTAGTGAACCAACGGATCGGGAGATTCTGTTATTACTGGCTTTTCAAAAGTTCCTCCGCTCAATAATGGATACGGCTCAGTGAGTTCTGAAAATCCCTCCATTACCAAGATCGGCTTGGGCGATTTGGAGCTCTCCGCTGGTGCTTGAAGGGCACCGCAGATCATGCCACCTGTGATGACCGCTGAAATGATTGAACCATTCATTTTTGAGTCAGCCTCGGATGAATTTGTTCACGGGAGGAATGCTCACTCATCAGAATATGGTCGATGGCGAGGTCCGCGTTGAATTGCGTCAGTGTAGCGGGCGTTACATCATTCCATGCAATCATACTCATCGTAGAGGTGTTGGCTATTCGTCGAAGGGTAACGACGCGCAAGTCACCCATGCTGACATCAAGGCATCTTGGCCGGAAAGGTCATACCTCATGGATGGAGGGAAGCGCGCAACGCAACCGTGCTGCGGAGATGCCTCTCGGCACAGATGGCTTGCAACCTAAATCCTGACCCGAACCAGCTCGTATAGCGACCTAGTTTTCCATAAAATTGCCGTTGTTCTCTCCAGGGAGCAGGTGCATCAGTAGTGATGCTCAAGTAAGCACAAAGTATATCGCTTCAATTTTCTAATTCCTGATTTGTCATGAAACACCAGACCATATTCCGTCCATCCAGAGGTTTCGCGTTGGTTGTAACTCTCTCGCTGATGATCCTGTTGACGACCATTGCTGTGGGTTTGTTGACTTTGTCCACTGTATCACTGCGCACCTCCAGCCAGGGTGAGGCGATGGCAACGGCCAGAGCCAACGCGCGGCTGGGACTCATGCTGGCCATCGGCGATTTACAAAAGACTCTGGGTCCTGACCGGGCAGTCACCGCCACCTCCGAGATTCTCGCTCGTGATCCAACGACTGCCGTTGCCAAGCCCAACACAGCCGGGGTTTGGGAATCGTGGTGGGATTTCGACCCGAATGCCTCCCCGGCCTACGCCACTGAGAAAACGAATCGTTTCCGTCGCTGGTTGGTTTCCAGTGCTGATGTGACAGCCCCCGAGTCGCGTGATTTCGTCACCGAGGGATGGAAATCGACGGATAAAACCATCGAACTCGTCGGCAAAGGTTCACTTGATGCCAGTGCCACTGCCGCCGCCAAAGTGACCGCCGGACTCGTGCCGGTATCCAAAAACGGCAAAATCCAAGGTTCTTATGCGTGGCATGTTGCTGACGAGTCGGTGAAGGCCCGCATCAATCACTACCGCGATCCCGGCCAGAATACGACCCTAGCGCAGAAACGGGCCTTGCTTGCCGGGCACCGTCCGGATCCTTCCGTCATGAAGAGCTCCGACGGCACTTCACCGTCTTTCCTTCCTACCGATTTGAGTGCCGACGAGTTCGCGAAAGCCAAGGAAAAATCCGGCAAGATCATTGACCTCAATCAAGTGGAGTTGCTCGACAATGCGCGGGGCAAGATCAAGCAGTTCCGGCATGACGTGACGCCCTATTCGCTGGGCCTAATGACTGACGTGCGACGCGGCGGCTTAAAGCAGGATTTATCTTCGGTTTTTGAAATGAGCACGGCTGCTGGAGCCATGTCTCTTCCCTCCGCCTTCACGGGCACTGCGAACCAGAAGTTATACCGCTCCACGACGCCCATGCACACGGGCGTCTCCGATCCGTATTGGAGCACCTTGTGGGGCTACTACAACTCGTTCAGGAGTATCGATACGCCTGAAACCGCTCCGACGTTGGTATTGCCTGCTGCGGCGAGTCCTTTAACTGCCAACCTCACACCCACCTCTTATTATCCAGTGCCGGTCATTGCAAAAGTCGATACTATCTTCAGCCTAGTGAGTCGCCCTGCCACGGATGTCTTTTGGCTCGACGGCACTGGCGGAAATAACGGAGCAAGAGATGCGTATGATTACTTTGTAGCTTTGGTATTCACGCCAGTGGTTACTTTACATAACCCCTACAATGTCAATATTTCATTTCACAGTATCAAGGTAAAGTTTGTAAATGTTCCGATCGCTTTCAACTTTATGTTTCAAGCAGGTGGCGCCGGGTCGTTTGTATCCCAAAGCGTGGTTCCCGGAACCTTTGAATCTCTCAACGGCATGGTAGGTAAAAACAACAGGGGCGACAAAACTTTTGAAATGCAAATCGCCAAATGGTCTGACACTAAGCCTCTTAATCAGAGTTCAGCCATCTTGGGGCCGATTGTCATGAAGCCAGGCCAAACCCTAGTCTGCGGGCCGAGCCTAGACCCAAACGGATCATTCAAGCAGGATGCCGGGGCAGGCAGCAGCACGACAGCGTATGATTGGGAAAACAAACTCACCAAGGCAATCAAAGCGAAACCCGAATTCTCGCCAGGCCTAGGATTCGAAACCAACGCTGTCACGGTAAACCACATTCGCAATCCCGCGCAGTCGGCCCCCGGCGGCTCGGGGACGGGCTGGTGTACTTTCTTCTTTTTGCGTGATACAGCTGCGAAGCCAAAGGTGTCAACCACCACGACCACAGATAAATTCTATGTGGAATTCAAAGCGCAAAAACCTAGTTGGTATAGTGACGATACTACAACAACCGCAACAGAAGCGACTTCCTCCGTGTTTGAGGTAAAAGCCGATCTCCAAGCCACTTCCACTTCCACTCCTATCGAATATGCTAAACTCGAATTCAATTACAAAGACAAGACTAGTCTCAAGAACCTTTTCAATGACCGAGTTTACCGCTACCCACCCACCGGTTCCTACAGCGGAACAGAAGTTGCCTGCCCGTCTCCGCCTGTAGCAACCTACGGTTCACAATCAAGCTACTTGCACCCATTTGCCATCTTCTCCGCTTATGCCCGCACCACGAATGGCGGGGTGTATGAGACGGGCAGTCGGAGCAAGGCAGGTCCCGATACCCCGCAAATGAACTTGTTGAAAGACGGTCGCCTAGCAGGTAAGCCCTTTCTTTTTCACAACCCCTCGCGGCCAATCGGCACCATGAATTTGGTGGACGTTAAGCCCGGTGCCCAGTCCTACGAACTCAATTTACAACCATTTCTGAGTCAGGGAAACTACCAAGACTACATGCAAGTGGATATCGATCGTGTCCCTGCCCTCACCGCCAATACGACCGATAGAGGTATCAAGACGGGAAGCTATCTGGAAATCCCTACTGGGCCGATGCAGACCATCGCCGATTTTCGCCGCTCGAATGCCCTAACATCATCCTACCTGCCGCAATTTGTACAACCTGTCAGTAATTCGCTGCTTCACCCGTTGATGTCATGCAACAAGGTGATTGAGTCCAATGCGGCAATTTCCTCCACTGCATTGCTGGATCATTCAGTATTAGCAAACCACGCGCTTTATGATCGCTTCTATTTTTCGACCTTTGCCACTCGTGGCACAGAGAAGCCGGACACAGTGTTCGAGCAATTCATGACGGGTCTTGCTCCGCTGGCTAATCAGTCTTTCCAGCCATATCTGCCAGCTGGAAAAACCACCGCCGCCGCCAAGGCAGAACTCTTCTCCGCAGGAAAACCGAACAACACAGCCTACCAGAAAGCGGCGGAATACCAGATGGTCTGCGGCCCATTCAACGTCAACTCGACGAACGTGCAGGCTTGGAAGGCGGTGCTGGCATCCATGAAGAACAGCGAAGTAGCCACTCTTTGGGGAAAAAGTGCCACGCTTGAAACCAAGACGACTCCGGGAGCGCCGATTTTCGCGATGTCCTTACTAAACGGTTGCTCGGTGAATGATGCGGTTGATGCTTCCAAGATCGACAATGCGAAGACCAACGAATGGAACGGCTATCGTGAACTCAGTGATACCCAGCTCACCACTTTGGCGACTGAAATCGTGAAGCAGGTGCGCCTGCGTGGGCCGTTCCTTTCTATGTCCGAGTTTATCAACCGCCAAGTAGGCCCAGAGTCGGAACTATCTCTCAGCGGAGCACTAGAGAAAGCCATCATCGACTCAGGGATTAACAATAGCACCTTGACGTCGATCACCACACCGCTTGTGGCGACTGATTTCAGTGATACCGCAATGTATAACTATAAGACGCCCGCCGCCACCATCGGCAATCCCGCTGCGGGAGCCCCCGGCTGGATCTCCCAAGGTGATCTGATGCGCATTCTGGAACCTGCTGCCACTGTGCGCTCTGACACCTTTGTCGTCCGCGTGTGCGGAGAGGCGCAGGATGCCAATGGCAATGTCATCGCCCGTGCCTTCGCCGAGGCCGTGGTGCAACGGGTCCCTGAGTATTTGAATCCGGTGGACCGTCCTTCGGTGAATGCCTACGACATTACAGTTCCCACCGCAGTCGCATCCACCGCTGCCACTGCAAACAAGACTTTCGGGCGACGCATGAATGTGGTTTCCTTCCGGTGGCTATCCAGCAATGAAATCTAGTTCGCATGATCTTTAAAAATCCCCTTTGGCTCCTGACGGTATTCTGGATACCCGCATCCGTCCTCGCCCAGCGAAGCGAAACTCCGGCACCGTTCCAAATCCGCGCGGTGTTGCACGATCCGGTCAATCCCGTCGCCGCGCTTTTTTTAACCGACCAAGCGGGTGGCATCGTCAAGTTGGAGTTCCGGCCCCAAGACCTGTCCCGGCCCCAAGTGACGCTACCGGTCAATGGCTCACTGGTGCTTTACGATAAAGAGGTGATCGATCCCAAGAAACCGGAAGCGAGTTTGGCCGCCACCTGCAAGATTCCCCCGAACACCAAGCGGGGAGTCGTCGTCGTGCTACCCAGCCCAGCAGGCTCGAAACCCGCCTACCGGATGGTGTTCATCGACGACTCTGCCAAGGGATTTCCCAAAGGAGAATGCCGAATAGTTAACCTCCTTCCTGTGGAGGCCGCCATCGAAGCCGGTGAGCACAAACTGCCCATTCATCCGGGAGTGATCACCCACGTCCCGTCCGTCAAGAAGCGTGATGAATTCAACATGGCTCAGACGAATTTCTACTACAAACAGGGTGAAGCCTGGACGGTATTCACCGAGCGGCAATTGCAGTTCCTAGAAGGTTTCCGGCGGATCTTCATCGTCCATGCCACACCGGGTGCTCTCTCGCCGACCGTTACAACAATCGTCGATACTGCCGCGCCCTAACATCCATGCTGGGGATTCTCGGGATTCCGCAAGATCTGTGGAAATCATGCCAAGCGGCGTATCGATCCTCGGTCATTGTATCCATTTGTGGTCGCTCATTGATCCAGCTTCGCATTTCAAATCTTGTTCACCTATCGGTGGTCATTCACGTCGCAGTATCTCCCACTGACACGCTTGGATTCTTGCGGTTCATCAACGCGGCTCCGATTCTATTTGGGGCTTACTGATTTATTTGGAAGCCTCTCAGAACCCGTTTGAGATCTTTCGGGTTTCTGTAATAATTTCACCATGCCCACCCTTCCATCTCCGACCCTTGCTGGAATCCGCGCGGTCAAGAACCAAGCTGCTTGGCGTGCATCTTCATCACGTTTTCAACGCCACTCTTTGTATCCTCCGGCACGGCGGCCGCGGGCGTTCTCTGCCCCACGACTATCCGGCTTAGTAGTCCGTTTACTATCGCTACAGCATTGCCGCGAGCACGTGGACAAGGAAATCGGCCTGCCATTGCTGGAGCTGGTCCTTAAAAAGATCGGCCACCGCAGACCGGGTTTCTGACAGACGCGAAGAGGAAACCACCTTCCCATCATCGACGCGCAGAGCGTCAAAAACACCGATCCCGCCGAGTGCAAGGGCTACGACGCGGGGAAGAAAGTCTTCGGCATCAAGCGCCACTTGGCGGTGGAAAGCTGCGGCTTACCCCACCTGTTGCAAGGCACCACCGCGCAAACATGAGCGACAAGGCCGGAGCGAAGGAGATGCTTCTGGCGGCAGCCGAGAGGCTCGGAAAGGTGGCGGGAGTATTGGTGGATAGCGGCTACAACGACCAATCGTTCCCAGACCTCGTGGGCGAGCACCTCGCAGTCCCGGTGGGGGTGGACAAAAGAAACGAGCTGCACATCTTCGCGGTCATCCCAAAGTTCCGGGTGGTCGAGCGGACGATCTCGCGGCTGGAAAAGTGTCTGCGGCTATGGAAAAACTGCGAGATAAGCTCGCCTCGTTTCTTGCCATGATGCGCCTGACTTTCATTTCCCTGCTTCTCAAAAAATCTTAAACAGATTCTTAGTAATGGTGAAACCGCCTTGGCGGAGATCGTGGCACAAATCACGGCCTATCAGCAAGACATTGAAGAACGCAGCCCGGCGGCCCGCATGAGAGCGAAGGAAAATCTTTGCGAAAGCCTGCGGAACTGGCTTCGGGATTCTGATGGGACGGAGGAACGCATGATGTTCCCCAGCTTTTATGCCATCCTGAAAAACGGGGAAGTCGGGCTATTCCGCCGCCGGGCCGTGTGTGTCCTGTGGGCGCGGGCTTCCGGTGATGCCTTCGTGCTGGGCAACTTCGAGGGAGAATCCCACCGGGTGGGTTATGGGTTGCTCACCGATAGATTTTTTTCTGTGGCCAAGCATACCGAAACGCCGTCGCTTCTATGGAAAACACTGTTCGAACAACAAACTACCGCAAACCTTTATTTATCAAGGATTTGCGGCTGATTTTGCTGGAGGCGGAGGAGGGAATCGAACCCTCGAATGACGGTTTTGCAAACCATTGCCTTACCACTTGGCTACTCCGCCATTCGCATGGCGCGGGGGCGAGTGATTAGGGCGGATGGCGGGGGGTGTCAATCCTTGGATTTGGAACATTGGATGTTCGCCCTGTCTGCAGGGGAAGTCGAAGCGGGCTGATTATCAGAAAAAGTAAAAATTTTAGATATTTTAAATAAATGCCTGTCATTTTTCAAAAAAATCGTCATTTTCCTTTCTGTTAAGCGGACTTAGCCGCTGTGCAGGAAACTCAATTTTTTTCCAGATGAAATCTACCAGAGTATTGCTTCCTCTATTTTTTAGTGCCGTAGCGGCAAACGCTGCGATTTCACTCAGTGGACCCAGCATCGGATCAGGGTGGATCATGTTGGGAGCAAATTATGACTTTTTGGATGACCAACAGACGGGTGACCCATCGAGTGACATTGTCGGCACGGCTGCTAGCCCAGGTTTTTTTACGGCCTTCGATAATGCGAACACTTCTTCTTTGACGGATGGCACCATTGCGTTCCGCGTGCGGCTGGATGCTCAAGGTGGAAATAATAACAATCCCAAGTTTGATCGAAACCTCTGGGTAGGAATTGATGCGGATACTAATGGTTCGATTGATGCATTCATCGGCGTGGCGACTCCGAGCCAAAGCACGACTGTGGGGATCTACGATGCGGGAACGGGCACGAATACGTCACCTAATACGACGACGATTGCCAATTTAACGATCAATTACACTTACACTACTACCGCCGCGAACTACGACTACCGAGCGGTTAATTACCTGACGGATGGTGGGACATTGAACGATCTGACGGCCACGGGCACGGATACGGACTATTATGTGAGTTTCGCCGTAGGCTTCGCTCACTTAGCTGCATTTCTCACTACCCAGCTTCCGAGTTCCTTTAACAATACGACCCCTTTTAACGAAAATACGCCTCTGCGCTATGTTCTGGGGACATCGACTCAGAGTAACAGCCTCAATCAGGACTTGGGCGGCATCAACAACAAGACTGCCAATTTAACGTCAACATGGACGGCTCTCGGTGGATTCTCGCCGACGATCACGGCGTCTGGAAATGTGATCCCGGAGGTCTCTGCGACATTATTGACGCTGGTCGGTTCCGTGTTCGGATTTGCTTTTCATCGCCGCCGTGTGAGGTGAGCGGAGCGACGAAATCAGAGCCGCGGGTCTTGCACTGGTTCGCTGCTGGGCTGGGGTTGTGCTTCATCGTCGCTTCCAGGTATCGCGGCGTTTTCTGAAATCTCGGTGGGTGGTGGCTCGGGGCTGCGGCCGTTGTTTTCGAGGAGGGAGAAAACTTCGTTTTGGACGGCCTCGACTTGGCTGAGGGGGATGTCGGGGTCTTTGACGATGAAGACTTCGCCGGTTTTGCGGTGCTCATAGACGCGGAGGATGCCGGTGGGGGTGCGTTGGCTGTCGGTCTCGCGGAGGAGTTTTTGCCGCTCTAACATGACGGCGAGGATGTAGCGGGTGTTCTCGGTGTGGTCTTCATCCTCCTCGACGAGGCGGGTGAGGATTTCCTCCGCAGAGAGTTTTTCCTCGGGGCGGGTGGATTCGTTGCCGGTGGGGGCGGTGAAGGTCGTGCGCCAAAAGGAGAAGGGTTTTTCGCTGGATTGGAGAAAATTTTCCCAACCTTCCGTGCCGTAGTCGCGGCGGAGGTAGCCGCTGGATTCGGGATCGGGGAAAAGGGCGGTGACGATGATTTCGCCATCGGTAAAGGGGCGCTGGGTGACGGTGCATTCGCGCCCGCGGGAGCGGACATGCCAGGATTCTGCGATAGCCATGTGTGGAGTTAAAGTTTCAATCGTTGCCGGGGACGAGCCGACGCAGGATGAGATAAATGGGGCGGCCAGTGATGCGGCGGCGGTAGAGATAGAGGCCGAGGGCGGCGAAGGCAATGTTTGGCAGCCATGCGGCCTGAACGGGGAGCAGGTAGCCAGACTCACCGAGGGCAAGGGAAATCCCGGTGACGAGGAGCATGAGGCCAGAAAGGATGACGGCAAGCATGATGCCGCCGCCGGGACCACGGCGGGAGAAATGCACGCCCAGCGGGGTGGCTAACAGGACGGTGACGATGCAGGTGAGCGGCAAGGCCCAGCGGTGATGCCACTGGGTGAGGTAGGGCGCAGGGCTGGCGAATTGATCGCCGCGCGAGTGATTGAGCAGCCAAGTGGTGAGATCCGGGATGCCAAGGAAATTCGCCGCAAGGCCGGGCTTGATGAGCTGGAAGGGAGTTTCTGACCAAGATTTCATCACGAGTGGCTCGCGGCTCATCTGGAAGTCCGTGGGTTCACCTGCTTTGAAATTCCCGACGATGGAGTCTTGGAAAGTCCACTGGCGGTTGGTGCGATCCCAGAATGCTTGCTTGGCCAGGAGGCGTTGTTGGATGGACTTGTCGGGCAGAGTGGTGGTGATTTCCACATCCATGAGTGCGCCGCCCATGTGGTAGTCCTGAGGAAATGCACCGATTTTCCAGAGGCGGCGATCCGTCGGATTCCGATAGAGGACGTTGGTCGCCTGCATGGCTTTTTTGCCTTTCGCCTCGGAGCGGATGGCATCGACGCTGCCCTCCGCGATGGGTGCCCAGTGGTAGTTTAGCCCGAGGCTGAAGAGGCTGAAAAACACGCCAGCGATGATCAGCGGCAGCGTGATCCGCAGGAAACTGCGCCCAGACTGAACCATGGCGATGATTTCCCGACTGCCAGAAAATTTCCCTAACGAATAAAGCAACGCCAGCAGCAAACTGTAAGGCATCAGCAGCAAGAAAACCGCAGGCGAGCGGGCGGAGTAAAATTTCCCAACAGTCGAGAGGAAATTCTCGGAACCTCGGAAATCACCGACGTTGTCATTCAGGTCCATGATGAACCAGATCAAGGTCAGAGACGACAGGCAGATGGCAAAAATACTGGCGAACTCACGGGCGATGTAGCGATCCAGCGTACCGCCCAGCGCATACAGCAGGCTAGCGAGCGCAGGCAGGAAACACAGCCCGCGCAGGATCAACGGGCGCAACTCGTGGGTGAAAATATCCGAATCTGGAAAGCCGATGAACTGCTGTTTCACTGCCGCGATTTCCTGCGGGACGAGATAGGCCGCCATCGCAGCACCCGCCGCGGCCAGCAGGAGGGGAAGCAGAAATCGCAGAAGATGAGTGCGGAAAAAAATCATGGGGCAGCCGCGTGGCGCGAACACTGGCCTCACCGGGGAAGAGGTGTCGAGTGTGTTGTGGAGCGCGGGACTCTGAGTTTTCAGTTTCCAGGATTCAGTTTTCAGCCTTTCCTCATCTATCCAGATGTCGCCCGACTCCATTCCACAAATCAGCCTTGGCACGGCCGCGCTGGTGATTTTCGCGGTCTGCGCGGGCTTCGTGCTTTTGCGCGGGATGACGCGGATGATCATCGGCACCGTGGTCCTGAGCTTGAGCGCGTGGCTCGGCTTCCGCGTCTGGCAGGCCGCGCCCACCTTGTCGTTCGAGTGGACGGGGAAATCTCTGCCATGGATCACTCACGGCCTGCCCGTCGTCACGTTTTTGTTAGCATTTTTCATCATCCGAAAAATCGCCAAAACCATCATCACACCTGTGAAAGCCGATTCCGTGGAGGAAAAACCCAAGCCGCGCTCCGTGATTCGCACCGCATTTCTGCTGCTACTCGCATTGATCCCCGCATCGCTCATCTGGCTCGTCGGCGCCACCTTCATCCACCACACAGGCTCCATCGCCGAGCTGCGTGCCTACTCAGAGAAAACTCTCGGCATTTCCGAGTCCACGCCGGATGGCTTCGGGAAACGGCTCAAAACCTCCATCGAAGCCGCCTTGCCGAAATCCTGGCTCGCCGCCCTCGATCCGTTAGCCGAGCCTGCCCGCATCAATCTCGCCAAACTCATCACCTCCCAGTCCGACTCATCGCTCAAACCCGTCATCGACCCCCGCACCGGCCTTCCCATCCCGCGAGCCATCATCGTCGATGATCCCGACCTCCAAAACCTTGCCCGCGAGGGAAAATTCGGCACACTCCTGCGCCACCCGCTGCTCACGAAAGCCCTCGCCGATCCTAAAATCAAAAAGCTCCTCCGTGATCTTGAGCTTTGAAGAAGTTGAGAGTTGATGGTTGAGAGTTGATAGAAAGAAAAGACTCCTCAGCCGCTCATCCTTACCCAATAACCTCTAACTCATAACTCTCTTCCTCTCCCATGCAGCGCATCCTGAATCATCGAGCCACCGCGATCTTTTTCCCCGCATTTTTGGGGCTGGGTGGTGCCGCACTGTCAGTTCGAGAATACGAGCAATATGGATGGAGTCTGTTTCTATTTCTACCCATACTTGTCAGCTTTCTGGCAGCGTTTGCATGGTGTTTTAAAAATCAGCGGTCATTCGGCAGTGCTTACGGCGTGTCCTGTTTGAGCATTTTGGTGCTTGGCGGGCTGATTACTATTTTCGCGCTGGATGGCCTGATTTGCCTGCTCATGGCACTACCTCTCGCCCTCATTCTGGCTCTCATTGGAACACTCTTGGGGCAGATCGTTGGGTCTTCTTTTGGCGGTGCCGCAGGAAGCACCATTGTTTCCATTCTGTGTCTCTCATTTCCATTTCTCGTTGGGTTTGAACACGCTTCTACACCAGAACCTGCGGTTCGGGCGGTGACCACTTCTGTCCTCATTGATGCTCGCATTGAGGATGTTTGGGACGCTGTCATTGCGTTCCCCGAGATCACTGAGCGTCCGGAAGGTATTTTTCGACTAGGAATTGCCTATCCGATCAAAGCTCGCATTGAGGGCCAAGGTGTCGGTGCGATTCGATATTGTGAGTTTTCCACCGGAAGTTTCGTGGAACCGATCACCAAGTGGGATGCTCCTAATTTGCTATCCTTTGACGTGACCGAAAACCCACCTCCCATGAAAGAAATTTCGATCTACCAAGACATGCACCCGCCGCATCTCCAAGGACACATGGCTTCCGAGAAGGGCCAATTCCGGCTCATCGCAAGTGGAGATCAGGTAATGCTTGAGGGAACAACTTGGTACACTCACAGCATCTCACCTCAATTTTACTGGGGCTTAGTTTCCGACGAAATTATTCATCGCATCCATCTTCGGGTTCTGAACCACATCAAGCATCACACAGAGAAAAATCAATAAGCCGCGTCATGCCGACCGCTCAGTTCTAGTGATTTCTCCTCCTAATATCTTCCCACTTCCCACTTCCCACTTCCCATGTCCTACCTCGTCACCATCGGCCTTGAAGTCCACGCCCAAGTGAACACGCGCACCAAGATGTTTTGCGCGTGCGAAACCTCCTTCGGCGACACACCAAACACTCACACCTGCCCCGTCTGCCTCGGGATGCCCGGGGCATTGCCTGTGCTCAATCGCGAGGCCATCGAAAAGACGCTGCTCACCGGCCTGATGATCGACTGTGGCTCCCCAGAAATTTCTAAGTGGGATCGGAAAAATTATTTCTATCCAGACATGCCGAAAAACTACCAGACGACGCAGATGGATCTGCCGCTCTGCATCGGCGGCGGCGTGCCGCTTTACGAACACTGCTACCCGACGGACCATCGCAAAAACATCGCGAACCCTGGCAAGACCGTCCGCCTCAACCGCATCCATCTCGAAGAAGATGTCGCGAAATCCACCCACCTCGGCAATGCCTCGCTCATCGACTTCAACCGCGCTGGGACCCCGCTGATGGAAATCGTCACCGAGCCTGATCTCGAGTCCGGTGAGGAAGCATTCGCCTACGTCCGCTCGCTCCAGATGATCCTCCAACAAGGTGGCGTCTCCGATGCCGACATGGAAAAAGGCCAACTCCGCTGCGACGTGAACATCTCGCTCCGCAAAAATGAGGCAGACCCGCTGGGCCAGAAAGTGGAGCTGAAAAACCTCAACTCCATTTCCGCCATCCGCCGCGCCATCCATTTCGAGATCGCGCGCCAGACCGAAGAATTAGACCGCAACATCCCGCAGATCCAATCCACCCGCCGCTGGGACGATGATCGCGGAGAAACTCAGATGATGCGGACCAAAGAAGATGCCCACGACTACCGCTATTTCTCCTGCCCCGACTTGCTCCCCATCGAGACTGCACCGCTGTTAGCCAAAGTCCGCCCGCTCGTCCCCGAGCTACCACACGAACTCGCCGCACGTTTCGAGAATGACCTCGGTGTGACCGCTTACGATGCCTCCGTGCTGTCCTCAGACAAGCACCTCGCGCTTTACTTCGAGTCAGCCACCCACGCCGACATCCCCGGAAAAAAAGTCGCCAATTTCATCATCAATAACCTGCTAGGAAAACTCAACGAGCAAGCCATCAGCATCGCCGAGTGTCCAGTCACTCCCGAGAAACTTCGCGCGCTGCTACTGCTCGTCGAGAACGGCACGCTCGCCTCGAACCAAGCAAACGAAGTCTTTGCCGTCCTCTACCAAACACCGGAGCAAGAACCCGCCGCTATCGCCGACAGCCTCGGTTTCAAAAAAGCCGAAGCCGGCGAGCTCGAAGCCCTCGTCGAGCAAGCCATCGCGAACAACCCCACCGAAGTCGCCGCCGTCCAGGCCGGAAACGAAAAGCTCCTCAATTTCCTCACCGGCCAAGTGATGAAACTCGCCACCTCCAAGCCGAATCCCAAGCAAGTCACCGAACTCCTCCGCGCGAAGCTCCTCTAACTGGAGCGCGGAATTGATTCCGCGCGGCAGTTCTTCTCTCATCACCCCATGATCCCCGAGTTCGCCCAATCGCTTTACGACCGCTTCTCGCGCGAGGGCATCCCGCTGCTCCTCGCCGGTGGCTGGGCCGTTTGCCATCATGGCTACACGCGATACACCAACGACATCGACTGGATCTGCTCCCGTGCGGACGAAACCCGTGCGCTGGAAACCATGAAGTCGCTCGGTTTTCAGATCGACTTTGAGTCCATGGCCACCCGCTTCAAGCACTCCAAACATCTTGAAATGCCCCCGGTGGATCTCCTGTGGGTCAGCACGGAAACTTTTTCCAAAATGCACAGTGCCGATCAAAAAACCGGTCATCACGGAAACATTCCGGTCATCAGCCTTGAATCTCTCCTTGCGATGAAACTCTTTGCCCTGAAGGACGACAAAGAGCGCAAGGGCAAAGACCTCCTCGACATCCGCTATCTTTTGGGCGAAAATCCCAACGCCATTTCCGAGGCGCGACTTGTTGAACTCTGCGAGCAGTTTGCACCACCCGAAGCCTACAAGCTCATCCGAATGATCCCATGAACATTCTCGATCTCGACCTCCCAGATTTCTCTGACCATCCGCCGCCGCCAAAGCTCACGTTGGGTCAGTATGAAAAGTGGGTGTTTGAGATGTTTGCAAAGAGCAAATACCCCACCATGCCGCGTGAGGAGATGCTCAAAGAATGGATGAAAAACGAAGGTCGCCAGACCGAAGAATGGCCGGACTTCGGCGCGGTTTAATTGATTCGCAGGGCGACTCTTCAAGGTAGGTGTGACTGAAAGTGGTAGGCAAGTAGGATACATCACACTGACCTGCCTCGTGCTGCTATTGCCAATGAAAAAGCGGATGAGTGTTCTCTTCTTCGGACTGCGGTGACATGTCGGAGCAGTCCACAGCGTAGCGACTCCTTCGCCTGCTCACTGCTTTCCGTGAACTCTCGCCTCAAGGCTTGCCCTGTGTGATGTGCATGGCTATCGAGGAGATGAATTTAATCCTAATCAATCATGCAATGGAAAGGCCGTAGAGAGAGCGCGAACGTGGAAGACGCGCGTGGAGAAAGACCCGCAGGCAGAATGATGGGCGGTGGCGGGGGCGGACTAGGCTTGCTGATGACGATAGGCCGCGTTTTCGGGATCAAAGGGATCTTGGCGGCATTGGTGTTTGGTGGCGTGCTGTGGAAGATGGGAATCCTCGATCCCATCGCGTTGTTAGGCGGCAGCTCGTCTGCGGTGTCCACCGGTCAAGTCGAGGTGACGCCGGAGGAAGAGGAGCAAATGGGATTTGCTAAAGTGGTGATGGCGGATACCGAGGATGTATGGACCAGGGAATTTGCCCGACACGGCAGGGAATATGAATTTCCTGCACTGAAGGTCTATCGGGACAGCGTCAACACCGCATGTGGTGCCGGCAGTGCGGCGATGGGACCGTTCTATTGCCCTGGCGATCAGAAGGTTTACATCGACTTGAGCTTCTACAACGAACTCGCGCAGACTTTCAAATCGCCCGGAGATTTCGCGCAAGCTTACGTCCTCGCGCATGAGGTCGGGCATCATGTGCAGAAATTGCTAGGTGCTTCTGACAAAGTCGCGGCGATGCGAGGCAGGCCGGATTACAACGAATACTCCGTGCGTTTGGAGCTTCAGGCGGACTTCTACGCAGGCGTCTGGGCGCACCACACCCAGAAGTATCTCGAACGCGGCGACATCGAAGAAGCGATGCGTGCGGCGAATGCCATCGGCGACGACGCGATTCAGAAAAAACAACAAGGCCACGTCGTGCCGCATTCATTCACCCACGGCACTTCGGAGCAACGAATGCGGTGGTTTAAAAAAGGTCTGCAAAGCGGCAAAGTCGAAGACGGCGACACCTTCTCGATGCCGTATCGCGATTTGTAAGCAGCGCGATTTTTTCAAACGCGGAATGGAGCGAGGCTCGTGATGGTTTGCTTCAGCAGCGCACTGTCCCATTGGCCGGGCGCGGTAGGGCTGCTGCCGATGTAACCGTAGTTCAACGCGCTGCCGCATTGGGCGCAGAGCAGGCGGGAAACAGGAGCTAACAGGCCCATCCCCATGGTGGCGACTCGCAGTGCGTGCGGCGCTTGTTGGAACTCCGCGAGACGTGCGATGTCTGCCGTGGAGTCGAGCATGGCGGCGATTTTGAAAACCGCAGCACCAGCATCGGTGGCGCGGGTTTCCGCCTCTCGAAGAATCGCGATTTCAGGGAGTTTTTTGAAATCATGAAATGAAGCGATCCACGGGATTTGGCGTTCGCGGATTTCGCCTAACAACGGAGTCATTTCGGAGAGGCTTGCGACTTCGATGTCGATCCAGGTGGCGTCGTCGAGCACCTCTGTTAGCAGGTGGCAGCGCGTCGCGGCATCGAGGTTTCCCGCACCGCCTTCTTCAGGCCGACGGGCGGTGAAAAGCAGGGGAAATCCCCGCAAGTGATGCCACGCGGCGCGATCCACTTTCGCGCATTCTGCCATCAGCAGATCGAGCCGGATTTCCACGATGTCGCAACAGGCGCGAACGCCCTCTAACGTCGATGCTGTCAAATCCGCCAATGAACCGAAACTGCCCACCACTTGGGGTGACTCGCTTTCTATCTGAATTCCGACAAGCGTCATGGCGCAGTGATGGGTTGCAAAAGGTGGCACGTCAACCGCTTGTGGCCTCGCCAAACTTGAGCTGTATTTACTTCGCCCAAAATTTTATCAAAAAATCGTCATTTTCTCTGGCCAACCCGAAAGCCAGTTCCCTAGTTTCTTTCAAAACCCGCGTCGTATGAACTTCCTTCCTCAAAATCTCCTCTCCCTCAGTGCTTCCGTGATTCTCGCCGCCTTCTCCATCGGCAGTGCATTCGGCCAAGCAGTCAAGGTGGAGGGCGGCAAGCCGAAGTTCGAAGACATCACTTCGCCCGAGTTTGCCAGCGGGAAGCAGAAAAATTTCAAACCCAAAGAATGGCTGGAAATCGAAACTGGCCTCAAAGTGGCGCTCAGCCCCGCGCCCGCCACCAAAGTGTGTGAAAAACTCACGGTGAAGTGGTATGTGGCCGTGAGAAGCCCCGAGAAAGCATCTGCCATGCTGCTCCTCACGAAGGATGTCGATTACATCAATGTTCCGCTGGAGGAAGAGATTTTCTTCTCGGTCTATCTCTCGCCCGGCTCTGTGAAACTTTTGACCGGCTCGGACAGGGCGGCTCAGTCTTCCGTGGAAGCAGTGGGCTATGAAGTGTTGGTGAACGGAGTCAAAGTCGCGGAAGAAACCAGCAAGTTTAAGCCCGGCTGGTGGAATGCTTCCAAGAACATTTCTCGTAACGACTCGGTGCCGCTTCTCAAAAAGCCAGAAACGCCGTTTGCTCACATGTGGTGGGATCGTTATGCGGAAGTCGCCGTGGAGCGCCGCTAATTTGTAATAAGTCCCTCCTTCATTTAGATTTCTCGTCTTTCTTTTTTATCAATCGCATCATGGCTGAAACTCAGACCACCGTCGCACTCAACATCGGATCTCAGCGGATCGGCATGGCAGTTTTCGAGACTTCGAAAAGTGGCGGCTTGGTTCTCAAGGCGTATGACTCGGAAACCATCGTCGCGGATCCAGCATTGGATTCATCGAGAATTTCCCAGTCCCGAGTCGCCATCGCGGATCTCGCCACCCGGCTCAAACTGGGAGGTAGCAAAGTCCGCTATGCCATCTCTGGCCAAGCTGTTTTCACTCGCTTCGTCAAACTGCCGCCGCTGCAAGAAGACAACATCGAGCAGCTCGTCACCTTCGAAGCCCAACAGCACGTTCCTTTCCCGCTGGCCGAAGTCGTTTGGGACTACGAACAGATCGAAGGCGCGGACGAAAAAGAAGTCGTCATCGTCGCCATCAAAGCGGATGCCCTCGACGAGATTAACGCCGCCGTCAATGACTCCAACCTCGGCACCTCGGAAGTCGATGTCGCCCCGATGGCGACCTACAACGCCTTCCGCGCCACTTATGGAAATCCCGAAGAACCCATTCTGCTGATCGACATCGGCGCGAAGACCAGCAACCTGCTCTACATCGAAGGACGGCGTTTCTTCACCCGTGGCATCGCGATCGGCGGCAGTGCGGTGACAGCGGCGATTTCTAAAGAATACGGCATTTCCTTCATGGAGGCCGAGCACCAGAAGCTCTCGAACGGCCTTGTCGCACTCGGCGGTGGCCACACCGAGCAAATGGACGAAGCCGTCGCCGCGCTCGCCATGGTGATCCGCAATGCGCTCACCCGGATTCCTGCGGAAATCGCCCGCACGACTAACTACTACCGCGCCCAACATGGCGGCAGTGCGCCCCGCAGAATCCTGCTTGCAGGTGGTGGTGCGAACCTTCCTTACACCCTCGAATTTTTCCAAGAAAAGCTCAACCTCCCGGTCGAGTATTTCAATCCGGTCAGAACCTTGACCATCGGGAAAGGCGTCGATCCCGCCGTGGTTCAGCGCGAAGGCCATTTGATGGGCGAGCTGGTCGGCCTCGGGCTGCGCGGCATCGGGAAATCCGTCATCAACATCGACCTCGTTCCCGGCGTGGTGGAACAATCTCGCGCGGCGGATCGCCGCAAGCCATTCCTCATCGGAGCCGCTGCCGTGCTTCTCGGTGGGATGCTCGTTTGGACCGCTTGCCAATTCCTCGCCAAAGGAAAAGCGGAAGAACAACGCGACGTCATGGAGCAGCAACGGGCGGGGCTTGAACCGCTCAAAGGAAAAATCGACGAACTCCTAGCCAGCGAGGCCGCGCTCATCAAAATCGCTAACGGCTACACCAATGCCGAGTCCGACCACGCAGCGTGGATGGATTTACTCGGTGAAATTCGCGGAGCGTTTGCCAGTGACGCGGTCTGGATCACCGATCTTGAGCCTTTAGAAGGTTACAATCCGATGGCCGATGCAACAGCCGCTGGGGCGGGCGGAGCCAAAACCAAATCTGGCAAGTCGATCGTCAAGGCTGAGTTTGCGACGGCTGCCTACGGCTCTTCCTCGCTCACCGACATCAAGATCGAAGAAGCTCCTCAACAAGGTGGCAAAAACGCCCAAGCCGCCCCAGCCAAGCAAGTGACCGCGAACGCGATCCGCATCAAAGGCTTCTGGCGCGAGAATCCCAAGAGCGCAAACGTGGTTTCGGAGCTACTCAAAAACCTCCGCGACAAGTCGAAGTGCTTTAAATTCAAAGCAAAAAACCCCAAGGGTGAGGAGATTACCCTGCCTGACGAACGCATCCTCGAAGTCACCGCAGAAGGTAAATCTGGAGAACTGGGCTTCCCGTTTGAGATGACTCTACCTTTGGATCGCGAAATCGTCATCAAGTGACACGGACGAACCAAGCACCCTTTCAATTATGAGCTGGATCAAGGAAAACAAATTTTTAGCCGCCCTCGGTGGAGGAACACTCGTGGGGGTCATCGGGCTGTATTTTGCAGGCTCGCAGGCTGCGACTCGTTACGAGACGGCCAAGGAAGAATTCGCTGCCGCGTCCGGCACCGTCAGTCAGTATCTCAAACTCTCGCTTTCGCCCCGCCCGGAAAACGTCACTGGAAAAACCAAAGCGCTCGACGACTACCGCCGCTCGCTGGAGACGCTCCAAGCCGCGTTTCAACCTTTCCGCCCGGCGGAAATCAAGAACGTCTCGCCCCAAGAATTGTCGAACCGCATCGTCGCCGCGAACACTGAACTCCGTGCGGCATTTGAGGAAAACAAGGTCGTCGTTCCCGAGCCGTTTTTCGTTGGCTTCGAGAAATACAAAAGCTCCTTTGCAGGCGGAAATTCCACTGGCATCCTTGATTACCAGTTGGGTTCGATCAAGGAGCTGCTGATGTCCCTCGCCTCGTCAAAGCCCAGCGAGTTGAAAAATCTCCACCGTCCCGAGCTGCCGGAAGAGTCAGGAAAAGCCTTCACTCCCGGTGATGCCGTGGCCCGCCCGTTTCCGCTGGAGCTTACCTTCGTCGGCACCGAAGAATCCGTGCGCCAGTTCCTCACCGCCATCACCAAGCCGGACAAACAATACGTCGTGATCCGCGACCTCCGCATTTCCAACCAGAAAAAGGAGCCACCTCGTGCCGCAGATGCTCAGTTTGACAAAGCACCTGCCAAGCCTGCTGCCGGGGGTGCCTTCAATGACCCATTCGCAGGATTTGCTCTACCCGGCGACGACCCAGCCGCCGCCAAACCCGCTGAAGCACCCAAAGCCACAAACTCAGCTCGCATCCTCTCCCAAGTCCTCGGCAACGAACAAGTTCAAGTTTTCCTCCGCCTGGATGTCATGCAGTTCCTCCCTGCGAAGAAACTTCCGTAAAACCCATCGCACGACCCATCTCTGACCATGTCCTGGTTTCAAAAGAATTACGAAAAAGCCGCCCTCGGCGGAGCCGCTGTCGTTGCCCTTGGCCTCGCCTACATGGGCTGGAGCCAGTTTGGTAACGTCGAAAGTGACTTCCCCGCCATTTCAGAAAAAGCTGGCAACAACAACGTCGCCGTCAGCAAAGCGGATTTCATCCCCAAAGCCATCTCCTCAATGAAGGTGGATCGGTCATGGACCAAAGCCCTCGCGGACGAGCGGCCTGTCGATCTTTTCACCGGCATCCCGCTTTTCGTCTCGGTTTCCGCGCCGGAGCAAGCCATCGACCTTCTCGAAAAAAATGGCACGCCCGTTCATTCGCCGATCCCGAACATTTGGTGGATCGATAATCGCCTCGATCCCGGTTTCGGCGACTCTCCCGCCCGCGATCCCGATCAAGACGGGTTCTCCAATCTGGAGGAATACAACAGCCAGACCGATCCAAACGACGCCAAGTTGTTTCCATCGCTCATCGCTAAACTGCTGTTTGCACGGGATGAAACGCTTGCATGGGTGATCCGCCCTAGCTTTGGGGGTGATGGGAAATTTCCCTTCTCCTACGAAGACTCCAAACGTGCACAGAACAAAACAGGTGCTGCAAATATGGTGGCACCCGGTGAATTGTTCTTCGGTGCTGGCGTCATGCCAAACCGCTTCAAGCTCCTCGGCTCGGAAACTCGCCAATTCGAAAATCCTAGGACTAAAGCCAACGAAGAAGTGACTATCGTCCGAATCGAAGATCAACGTCCGAATAAAAAAGGAACGATTTATGAATTTCCCGCGCCACTCAGAGACGGTGACAAGGGCGACCACTTGAAATACGACCGAACCGCGATTTTCACGCTCGAAGCCCTCGGCCTAAGCGGCAAGGAATTCAAGGTTGAAGAGAACACCAAGTTCGCCCTTCCGCCTGACAGCCCGAAGAAAGATTACCTGCTCAAAATCGTGCTACCAGACTCTGTCACGGTCGAATATACCGATCCTGCGGGGAAGGTTTCCACCGTCCAAATCCCCAAAGGCGGCATGGCCACCCCACAACCGTAACATCGTTTAAAAAATCGCTTTCCAAACCTCGTAAACCTCGCCAGAAAACCTCAGCCCACTATGCAAAAACCGCCTATTTATCGTTCCAGTCGCTCCGCCCTCGCGTTGATGGCCGTGGCATCCTCCATGCCCGCCACCGTAATGGTCGCCACCGCCGGTGAAGGCGGCTACGGTCTGAGTGGTCTCGCCCAGCGCGAGATGATCCGCCGTCAGAGCGCCGTTACCGATGCTGACACGTTGTTGACAGAAGGTCGTGCTGCTTATGCAAAGGGTGACTATCAGCTCGCTGTGGATAAGTATTCCCAAGCTCTCTCTCGTCTCCCAGACGCGCCGATGGTGGCAGATCGCCGCGCAACCTACATCGCCCATTTGAGCGATGCCAGCGTTGCCCTCGCCATGCAGCATCGCAAAGTCGGCAAATACGCGGAAGCCCGCACCTTGCTCGAAGGCGTCATCGCCGTGGATGCAAACAATGCTGCTGCCAAGACGGAACTCGGCTACCTTGATGACCCAATCCGCACCAATCCTGCTCTCACCTTTGAACACACCCAGAATATCGACAAAGTTCGCCGTGCGCTCTACACGGCGGAAGGTGCTTTCAATCTCGGCAAATACGACCAAGCCAAGCGCGAATATGAAAACGTCATTCGTGTCGATCCCTACAACACAGCCGCCCGCCGTGGTCTCGAGCGCGTCGCCCAAGCCCGTTCTGACTACTATCGCGCCGCCTACGACCACACCCGCTCCGAACTCCTGAGCCAAGTGGACGCCGCATGGGAGCTTTCCGTTCCACCGGATGCTCCAGACGTCGATCCTACGCAGTACGGTGCCGGACAAGTTACCGACGGTGTGGCATACATCACGCAAAAGCTCCAACGCATCGTCGTTCCGCGGATCGACTTTGAAGACACCACAGTGGAAGAAGCCATCGACTTCCTCCGCCTGCGTGCTGCCGAACTCGATGTCAATGAACTCGATCCCGCCAGAAAAGGCGTCAACTTCGTCATTTATCGTCCCCGAAATGCGGGAGGTGACGCTGCCGCACCGAGTGCAGATCCAATCGCTGCCCCGGCAGGAGACGCTGCACTCCCGCCCGCAGTGGGTGATCTAGGTGCTTTGAGAGTTCGCGAACTGCGGATTCGCAATGTGCCGCTTGCCGTTGCCCTCAAATACATCTGTGACCAAGCCAAACTCCGCTACAAAGTGGATGATTTCGCCGTCACGCTCGTTCCTCAAACCGATACGGGTGAAGATAATTTCACCCGGACCTTCCGCGTGCCGCCTGATTTCCAAACTGCCATCGACAGTGGTGGTGGAGCAGGGGGCGGCGGTGGTGATCCTGATCCTTTCGCCGAGCCAGCAGCAGGTGGTGCCCGGAAACTCGAAGCTCGTCTTCCAATCTTGGAACTGCTGAAAAACAATGGAATTGTTTTTGCGGAAGGAAGTTCCGCGACTTTGAGTAACTCCGGCGTGCTGCTAGTCACGAACACTCCTTCGGAACTCGATAAAGTGGAACAGCTCGTCCAAGCGATCACCACGGGCAAGCCGAAGCAGGTGAAAATCACCACCAAGTTCGTCGAAATTTCTCAGGAAAATAACGATGAGCTTGGTTTCGATTGGCTCATCAGCCCGGTGACGCTGTCCAACACCGTTTTCGCCAGTGGTGGCTCCCGCGGAAACCAAGGTGGCCGCACCGGAGCAGACTTGGTCAGTCCCATCAATGGAACCGCCGTCGAAGGCATCCCAGCGAATCCCGTACAGAATGCAGAATACCTGACGACCAATGGTTTGCGCAGTGGTGACCAAGGCATCAACCGCAACAGCATCGACGCGATTTTGAACAACCCGAACCGCACCGCTCAGGCCGCCAATGTGGCTCCAGGCATTGCTTCGCTCACCGGTCTCTTTTCAGATGGCCAAGTGCAAATGATCATGCGCGGATTGGCTCAGAAAAAAGGCACTGACTTGATGACCGCTCCTTCCGTGACTGCAAAGTCCGGCCAGAAAGCGACCATCGAGATCATTCGTGAATTTATTTACCCGACCGAATACGAACCCCCAGAACTTCCGCAGAGCACGGGCGGCAACGGCGGTGGCTTCTTTGGCGGCGTGGGAGGTGGTCTCGGCGGTGGCGGTGGCAACAGCTTCCCCGTGACTCCGGCCACTCCTACCGCATTCGACACCCGCAACACCGGCGTCACTCTCGAAATCGAGCCGATCATTGGCGAAAATGATTTCGTGATCGACCTGCGTTTTGTTCCAGAAATCGTCGAGTTCGAAGGCTTCATCAACTACGGCAGCCCGATCCAGTCGCCCTCAACGGATGCACTTGGCAACCCGGTCACTTCCGTCATCACCGAGAACCGGATCGAAATGCCGGTCTTCTCAGCCCGCCGCGTGACCTCCGCGCTGACCATCTATGACGGCTACACCGTCGCCGTCGGTGGTTTGATCCGCGAAGATGTGCAGAACGTCGAAGACAAGGTGCCAATTCTGGGTGACATCCCGATCATCGGACGCCTCTTCCAGTCGAAGTCCGAAAACCACATCAAGAGCAACCTGATCATCTTCGTCACCGCGCAGATCATCGATGCGACGGGTCGCCCGCTGCGTGGTGCAGACTCGGTGCAAGTTCCTGTCGCCGCTGGTGGCGGCGGTGTGGGAGATGTCGGCCTTCTTCCACCACTGCCGGAGTAAGCTCTACAGCTCGGTCTAATCAAACAAACGGGCGAGGGAAGCGATTCCTTCGCCTGTTT
>JANOQR010000185.1:0-14445 GCA_031414935.1 Luteolibacter sp. | reverse complement strand
CGCTCGATTGGAAATCGAGACCGCTCAGTTAGATGTCGATGTCCAAGATTTCATCGAAGGCTTCGGCACCCTCGGACGCTCGCTTCACGCAGATTGGCAATTACGCAAACTGCCCAACCGAATGAAAACCGCCGAGCTCGTCACCAAGACCGACCACTGCCTCAACGAGATCATCTGGCGCACCGAACTCGACGAACTCCCCATCGAAATCACCTCCATCATCGGCAACCGCGAAAACTGCCGCCCTACTGCGGACCGCGCGAACGTTCCGTTTCACCTCATCGAGATGGATGGCGAACACCGCGAACCCGGCTTCGCGAAAATCCGCGAACTCATCATCGCCCAACAGGTCGAACTCATCGTGCTCGCTCGCTTCATGCAGATCGTCCCAGACAAATTCTGCCGAGACTTCGCGGGCCGCATCATCAACATTCACCACAGTTTCCTCCCCGCGTTCATCGGCGCAAATCCCTACAAACAAGCCCACGAGCGCGGCGTGAAACTGATAGGAGCCACCTGCCACTACGTCACTGGCGATCTCGACGCAGGCCCCATCATCGAGCAAGAAGTGGACCGCGTGCAGCACTTCCACACCCCGAACGACCTCGTCCGGTTAGGACGCCACTGCGAGCGCATCGCCCTCGCCAAAGGCATCCGCTTTCACGTCCACGACCGCACCATCCTCGACGGAAACCGCGCTATCGTTTTCCCGGATTGAGAAAAATTGGGGGCTTTACAAACCCACAACCACCCACCATTTTCCCGCCCCGTTCAAGGAGAGGTGGTCGAGTGGTCTATGGCACCTGATTCGAAATCAGACGTAGTGTAACAGCTACCGTGGGTTCAAATCCCACCCTCTCCGCCACCATTTTAAGCCGTCATCTCGCCGCCTTGAAACAAAGCGTCATTTCTAACGATGAGTGAGGAAAAAATCACGACACCTGCTGAAATTCTTCGGTGAAATTTTTTCCTCATTACCCAGCGAAACTCTGGCGAATCAGCCCGTATAAAACTGCGATGCAAAACCCCAGACTGATTCCCAGTCTCCTCCTCGCCGGTTTCCTCCCTGCCAACGCCCAGACTCCGCCGGATGGTCCCACGCTTTTCACGCAGAATTGCGCCGCCTGCCACTTGCTCGATCAAGCACTCGTCGGCCCGTCGCTGGTGGAGATCCGCAAACTCTATCAGAGCAAGCCAGACACCTTTATCAAGTGGTGCATCGCTCCTAGCAAGAAGCGCCTCGGAGCCATCGAGATGCCGTCCATGGTCCACGTCGGCGAGCCGGGACTGCGTGCCATCCACGCCCACATCATGGCCATTTCAAAAGGCGTCATCGCCCAGAAGCCCATCGTCAGCGATCCATTCATCGCCTCGCCCACTCACACCGTCCGCCCGCTCGTTCAACGGATTTTCATGCCAAACGCTGGCCCCGCCGCCATCGCCGTCGCACTCGATGACACAACTTCCTTCTGCTGGGACGCAGGCGAGTGCCGCCTCCGCTACGTCTGGACTGGCGGCTTTATCGACGGCTACCCTTACTGGAAAAACAACGGCAGCAGTCAGGCAAAAATCACCGGCACCGTCCGCTACACCGAGCCGCTCGCCCTCATCCCCGGCCAGCCGAAATTTCACGGCTATCAGATCCAGAATGGCCTCCCGACTTTCCGCTACGCCCTAGGCACGCAGGAAATCACCGAGACCTTCACCGCCACTGCTGACAAATCCACTATCACCCGCACCTTCAGCATTTCCCCGCCGCCCATCGCCCCGCTCGTGCTCAAACTGCCCATGAGTAAATTCAAAATCACCTGCGATACCGGCACCCTCACCCAGAACCAACTCACCCTCACGCCCGAGCAAGCTGCGCGTTTCACCCTCACCCACCGCCTCCAGTGAACGCCGCCCGCACCCTGCTTTTCAGCCTACTCGTCGCCACCGCGCACGCCGCCACTTGGACGGACTACTTCACTTTCGAGAACGTCCCCAACCCGCCCGGCATCGATCCCCAAGTCGGCGCGATGGACACTCTGCCCGACGGAAAAATCGCCGTCGCCTTCCATCGCGGCGAAGTCATGATTTACGATCCCGCCGCGCGATCTTGGACCCCGTTTGCCAGCGGCCTCCAAGAACCCCTCGGCCTCCTCGCCCAGCCCGATGGTAGCCTGCTCGTCATGCAGCGCGCCGAACTCACCCGCCTCGCCGATACCGATCAAGACCACCGCGCTGACCTCTACGAAACGCTCTTCGACGGCTTCGGCATGTCGGGAAATTATCATGAATTCAACTACGGCCCCGCCCGCGACCGTGACGGCAACCTCTTCATCGCCCTCGGCCTCGCCTCGAATGGTGCCCCCATCCGCAAAGAAATCCGTGGCGAGTTTTCCAAAATCGGCCTCACCCGCGAAAAACTCACCGAAGGCACCGATTGGAGCCGATACAGCGATCTCGCTGGCCGCATGTATTCCCGTGTTTCCTACCGTGGCTGGGTCATCAAACTCAGTCCCGACGGCAAATCCCCCTCCCCATGGGCCTGCGGATTTCGCTCCCCCAATGGCATCGGCTTCGATGCCGCCGGACGCCTCCTCGTCACCGACAACCAAGGCGATTGGCTCCCCACCAGCCCGCTCCATCAGGTCCAAAAAGACGGCTTCTACGGCAATCCCGCTTCCCTCGTCTGGCAGCCTGACTGGGATGGCCGCGCCCCGTTGGAAGTCCCCGTCGCCGAACTCGAAGCCCTCCGCACCCAGCCCAGCGGCTACTTCCCCCACGGCGAACTCGCCAACTCCCCCACCCAGCCCGTCATCATCCCAGACGGCGCATTTCCCGCCGCCTTCAACCGCCAAACTCTCATCGGCGAAATGAACCAACCCACCCTCATCCGCATCCTCGACGACGAGGCAAACGGGAAATTTCAACCCGGCCTCGTCCAGTTCCTCACCGGCCCCGAACTCGGCATCGGCAACCACCGCCTCACCTTCGGCAAAGACGGCGCACTCTACGTCGGCAAGACCGCCCTCTCATGGCCCGGCAGCTTCGGCATCAAGCGCATCCAGTGGAACGGCAAGCCCTTCTTCGCCATCGACGCCCTCAAAGCCACGCCCAGCGGATTCATCCTCACCCTCTCCGCCCGCGCCGATCCCGCCTCGCTCCCCGGCCTCACCGCCCAGCGCCACACCTACCACTACCACGCCACCTACGGCTCGCCGAAACTCGACGAATCCACCCTCCCCGTCCGAGCCAGCCTCTCCGCCGACGGCAAAATTCTCACCCTCGATCTCGGCACACTGAAGGAAAAACACCTCCATTTCCTCAACCTCGAAAAACTCCGCTCCACCACTAACTTCTCGCTCCTCGGCGACAAAGTTTGGTACCAGACCAGTCACCTGCCGCAGTGATCGGGAAATTTCCCCCTACGCCCGTCTGCTAGTCACAACTCACTCATTTCCAAAAGATCGTGATCCGAAAAGTGAAAAACCACCCCGGCCTCTACCGCGAAGATAACGGCAAGCAAGGCACCCGCTTCCGCATCCTCATCAACTACGACCGGGAAATCCTCCAAGAATACTTCTACTTCCGCGGCCCAACCGCCGAGCGCAAAGCACGCGCCGAAGCCAAAGCACGCTGGGCAGAAATCCGCGAAGTCATCCCCGTCATCACCCCCAGACGCTTTCGCGAAATCGTCAGAAAACCCACAGAATCTGGCATCGCCGGAGTCACGCGCATCGTTTCCACCGTCAAAGGCCACGAATACGAATTCTGGAAAGCCATCTGGACGACCCTCAAAGGCGAACGTAAATCCAAGCAATTCTCCGTCAATAAATACGGCGAAAAAGAAGCCAAGCAGCTAGCAATCAAGACGCGCAAAGCCGCCCTCGACGAAATCGGGGCAGAGTGATCCTTGGACTGCGTGCAGCTAGCTGCCGCTTTCCGTCGCCAGCTTGCTGGTGAGTCCTAATTCGCAGTAAATACCGAAGTCCAAAGCGGCAGCGAGCTGCACCCATTCCAAGGCGCACAAAAATTCATCAAATTTCTGTCCGCCTTTTCCGCCGACGTGACACTCTTTTCCAGACAATGGAAAAGCCCGCGCCATCCGATCCCGAATTGCTCGCCGATTGGCTAAACCAGCATCGCGAATCAGCGTTCCACGCCCTCGTCGCCCGCTACGCCGGACTCGTCCATGCCACCGCCCGCCGCGCTTCTAGCGACGACAGCATCGCCGCCGAAGCCGCCCAACTCACCTTTATCACCCTCGCCCAAAAGGCGAAATCGCTCACCTTCTGCGCGTCGCTCGGTGGCTGGTTGCACACCACAGCCCTGATGCAGGCGAAGAACCTGATCCGAAAATCCCAGCGCGAAAACCGCAAACGCCAACTCCTGCAAGCCGCCATGGAAACCGAGCCACCTCACGCTTCCAACGACATCTGGCAGGAAATGCAGCCCGTCCTCGATGACGCCCTCGCCTCTCTATCAGACAAAGACCGCGATGTCCTACTCCTTCGCTTCTACCGCTCCCTCACCATCCGCGAAATTGCCACCACTCTAGGCATCGCCACCGATGCCGCGCAAAAACGCATCGACCGCGCCACCGAGCGGCTGCGTGACAAGCTCACTCGCCGTGGCGTGCAAACCAGCGGCACCCTCTCCGCCGCCATGCTCACCGGCTTCGCCGCCGACGCGCAAGCCGCGCTGCCCATTTCCGTTCTCGCCTCCAAGGCCATCGCGGCGGGGGCCATTGGATCTAGTTCGATTTCAGCACTCATCATTCTCATGACCGCATCAAAAGCCTCAGTTCCATTCGTTCTCATGCTCGCTGGATTGATCGCTTGGGTCGGCACCCAGCGGGTATCCATCGCTTCGCTGGAAAAGGAAATCAGCACCTTGCGAACCGGAATCACTGAGTTCGAATCAACAACAGCCACAATCACGTCGCTTCGCAAAATTTCTCACACCGTCAAAGTGTTCCATACCGATCAACCCATCGACTGGAAGGAAGTGGAAGCCTACTTGGCCGATCCAAAACGCGACCCGCAATGGCTCGCAAGTCTTCAGAAGAAACTGGCCACGATGTCACCGGAAGACCTTATCGAAGAACTCAAGCGGATTGCCATCCTCTACCCTGCAAATCCTTCCGAGCAGGTGGTGATTCAAATGGAGCGTTTGATTGTCGCTCCACTGATCGCGAAGAACCCCGAGCTTCCCTTGCGGCATTTGATCGGTCGTATCGATGAACCCGGCTACTCAAGGGCTAATATGCTCTGTGACGCCATGCGGGAATGGACCAAAATTGATCAGGAAAAAGCAATTGCATGGTTTGACGAACAGCTAGCCGCAGGTGCTTTCGAAGAAAATGAGCTGAACCGCAACTTTCTGGTCGATATGTTCCTCACTCATATTATCGGCGTTCTGATCATACAGGACATGGAAACCGCGTTGCTCCGACTGCGCATGATTCCAGAAATCCGCCGCAGTGAGATCATTCACCGTTGCAGCGAAGACTACTTGCCCAAAAATATTACCGACTATCGCGCGTATGCGGAGTTGGTTCGAAGTGAAGTGGTCGCGCGTGGCCAACACTACACCATCGCGAATTTCACCGTGAAAATTCCCTTCGAAAAGGTGGCTGACTTTCTCAATACCATCGAAGCCTCTCCCACCGAGCGGGCAATGAGTGCGGAACGGGTTGGGAAGAAGCTGATCTACGAGCTATCCAACGGAGAGAAAATCACCCGCTCGAACTTTGACACCATGCGCGAGTGGACAGGCAAAGTCGCACCCGACGCGGTCGGACAAATCACCGGCATTCTGATTGCCAGGGCGATTACCGATTTTACTCCCAGCCTGACCTACGACGAAACCGCCCAGCTCGCGCTCGATTATCATGCGGAAACGAAAGACGACGATATCCTCGTGGGCTTCCTCTATTTCTCCCGGAACTCTTCAAATGACGCAACTCGTCGGAAGGTGACTAGCAACATCATTGATCCTAAACGACGCGAGAGGGCTGGCGTGGATGTGGGAATCCCGTTCAAGTATTATTGATCCTAAACAGCGCAAGAAACTTGAGCAGAACCAACACTTCTGATGAAAATCCTAGCCTCCATATTCATCGTCGCGATCATCATCCTAGCTGCGCTCGGTTGGTGGGACCACCGCAGGCTCATCGTCCTCCAGGAGATGCGGGACCAACTCAATGCCCGTGTCGCGAACCTTGGGATTCTGATAGAACCCGGACGTTTCACAAAACGCACCCGCCCGGATCGTAATGCAGAAGCGAGAGCCGCCGCCGCAGCTTTCATCAAGCATCACAAAGCGCGCGAGGCGGTGAAACTCGCCGGAGGAGATCCAGAGCAGTCGCCGGAAACCTCTGCAAATACTCCTTCCGAATGGATGCCATTGCTGGATGCCAAACAAGTTCGCCTCGTCATTCAGGAAATCCTCAACGATTCCGAGCTGGATCCCGTCTCGCGCCGCCTGCTGATCGGTCAAGCCGTCGCGTTTTTTCCCGCTGAAGATCCTACGGGCAAGCTGTCTCTCTTCAGCGAGTTTTTCTTCCACCTGAAGGATACCAGCTTGGGTTGGGAAATCGTGTGGGAGTCGTTGGCCGTTCTGTCAAAAGAGAATCCGCAAGCCGCGCTCAATTGGGCCCAAAACCACAAGGATCGTATTCCCGACATTCTTAAGCACTCACAACGCCTGCTCATTCCCTGCACTACAGGTCTCGATCCGGCACTCGCCTTCGAAGTCATCCGGGAGTTTGGGCCAGAAGAGAACCCTGGAGCAACGGAAGCCTCCAGACTCAGCACATCAAACCCTGAAACCAGAACGACGGCATTCACGGCATTTCGTCAGCATCTTGCCTCGCTGAATGACCAGAACTTAAAAAGGAGAGTCGAGGAACGGGCATGGTCTGGCTTGGCGCAGGGAATCGTTAGCGAGGGTTTCGAATCCGGCAGCAAGTGGCTCACCACCGCCAATCCCACACCGGGCGAGCTTTCCAGAATTCTTGAAGAAATTGGAAGAGGGCTGGCAAAATCAAAGAAGATGGATCAATCCGCGAACTGGGTGGAATGGATCGCTAATACCTTGCCAGCGGATAAGAGTGGAAGGCCCATCACCAGTCTCGTGAAATCATGGACCAGGTATGATCAAGAAACCGTCGGCAATTGGCTGGTTTCGGTTCCTGAAGGACTCGTGAAAAACGCCGCCATCCAGGGTCACGCGGAGGCCGTTTTCGGACACGATCCCAAGACCGCCGCGCAGTGGATACTGACCCTCCCGCCCAGCAAAGATCGGGACTCGACCCTCGAAAACTTCTACAACTACTGGCCGAAGAATGATCCCGCTGGCAAGGAAGCCTTCGCGAAAGAACACGGCCTCAGGTGATCCTTGGACTGCGGCAGCTCGCTGCCGCTTTCCGTCGCCAGCTTGCTGGCACGGTGGAACCCAAGTCTTCTCTCCATCCCTACCACCGTTCAAATTACCTCACTCGTTAAACGAGGACAGCCTTGCGGAGTTCCAGCACCTTGATCGGCGGGACGTTGAAAAGGCATTTCTTGCTGCGTGAGAGATCGAAGAGTTCGTGATCCGAAATGAGCGAGGAGACCTGGTAGGTGATGAACACCGTCTCCGGCCCCATGGAAATCGCGATGTTGGAGAGCAAGCGTTCGCGCAGATTTCGCTCCATGATGGTGAAGGGAATGCCGGAGTAAATGTAGTCCGGGTTGACGACTCCGAGTTCCTCGAGTGTCTCGATGAGATGCAGCGCATCCGCCTGAATCACGGTGACGCGGGAATCGTGAGCAAACTGCTTTTTCAAATGAGTCGCAAAGTGCTCGTCGAGCTCGATGAGGATCAGCCGCGATTCCGAATCCATCCGGCGGACGATCTGTCGCGTGTGACAGCCCTCGCCGGGACCGAGCTCGATGACGACGCGAGGCTTAGAAAAGTCGATGCACTTTGCCGTCTGGCGGGTCAGAAACCCGGAACTGGGAACGAGGTAGCCCACACGAATGGGATTGGCGATGAGGCGCTTGAAGAAAAGGAGGCTCATAGGGGAGTTACAACTTGGCAGAAAGTTGACTTTAAGCGGCGGGCGAGTGCCAGATTAAAAATCAAGGATGTTCAAGGAGTTTGAGGAAATACCTCACAGGGCGGATCGAGCAGGCTCCAATCATTCCCTGACGAGGGCGTAGCTGGTGCTTCTACCGCCACCGAGATTCTGCAAGAGGATCCCGCGATTCAACAGAATCTGAATGTCGCGCAATGCGGTGTCTTCCGAGCACTTCGCCAGTTTAGCGTATTTCGATGTGGTCAACTTGCCTTCAAATCCATCGAGCAAACGATTGATGACGATGCGCTGCCGCTCATGGATTGGCATCTTGTTTGCCATCTCCCAAATCCTGCTTTTGTGGAGGATGGCGGAGAGTTTTTGCTCGGTTCCTGAGAGTGCGCGTAACATGCACCTGATAAACCATTCTAGCCAATTAGTGACATCGAGAGTCCCGCGTTGGGAACGCTCAAGCTGGAGATAGTAGTCTTTGCGCTCCGCTTCGAGCTGGGAGGACATGCTGTAAAAGCGGTCCGACATTCCGTCTGCGCGGGCGAGTAGCAAGTCGGTGATCGCTCTGCCAATACGCCCGTTTCCGTCCTCGAATGGATGGATCGTCACAAACCAAAAATGCGCGAGAGCAGCCTTCACGACAGGGTCCATCACATGCTTTTTCTCGAACCACTCTAAAAAGGCAGCCATTTCCAACTCCAAGCGATCCGCAGGAGGTGCCTCGAAATGGACTTTCTCATTTCCTAACGGACCGGATACCACTTGCATGACTCCCGATGCGGCAGTGCGCCACGCCCCGACGGTGATTTTTCTCGTCCCACTGCGTCCCGTGGAAAACAAGGCGGAGTGCCACCCGAAAAGACGTTCCGCCGTCAACGGCTGATCGTAATTTTGCGTAGCATCGAGCATCAATTCTACGATCCCTTCGACTTCACGACTCACCGGGATGTCGTCGCCAGTTTTGATTCCGAGATTGCGCGCAATCGAGGATCGCACTTGTTCTGGATTGAGAAATTCGCCCTCAATCGCGCTGGATTTAAGGACGTCTTCCGTCAGCGTGACGAGGTGGGATTCCCGGCAAAGATCAAAGCCGAGTTTCTCCATCCGGCCAAGCAAGCGACCTTGCTCGAACCGCACTTGGCCGATCAGCACGGTGAGTTCAGATACTTTCCAGTCGAACTTCGGCCAATCCGTCATTTCGTGAATGAATCTCATAATCCCCGCTTAACTTGCGGTGATTATAGGACTTATTCCCCGCAGGGCGATTGAAATTTGGGGAATTTACCAATCCACGCCCAGTCCGTTGCGGCCCGCGAGTTCCAACAAGTCCTCGCGCATCGGCCATTCGTCGGGGCGCTCGCTGGTTTCGTGGCGTTTGCTCGCGCCTTTGAGCGTCATGCAGCCGGTGTTGTCACCGATCTGGCGGATGGACTCGACCTCCTCAGCGGTAAAACGAAGGTCCGGCAATTTCCCAAAATCGCGGATTTTATCCTCGATCAAGCGAACTCCCTCGCCCGCTTCTTGGATGAAAGTCGGCACCACGCTCTCCACGGCGGGATGGCTGAGGTTCCAAATCGAAGCGAACTGGATGAGTGATAGTCCATATTTCTCTGCGAGCGGCCGCATCCGGTTCGCCTTTTCCATGCCGTGCTGGACCCAGCCTTCGGGACGGTATGTCCGGTGATCGCCGGGTTTGAAACTGTGCTCAGGGCCGCCGATGTCGTCATGGAAAACTCCGCCGTAATCGACGACGCGGGTCATCACTTTGACGCCGTGTTTCTCACAGATCGGCAGCGTGAGACCGACGGGCCATGGCTCTAGCGGATTTAAAATCAGCATGGACCAGTCGATGAGTTCGCCGAATTTTTCCAAGCAGCCGACGAGGTCGAGCGAGAAGCCATTCGCCGGACCGGGCGCGATGCCGAGGCGGTCAGTGAGGCCGGCCTGTTTGGCATCATCGAGCGCGCTCCAGAGAGCCTCGCTGGTGTAGCCAAATTCGTCAGGGTTGTGCAGCATGAGGAGGTCGAATTTATCCACTCCGCAGCGTTCGAGTTCCCTTGAGCACGCCATTTCCACGAAATCTACGTAGCCTTCCGGGCCGCGTAATTCGGGATCGGTGAAACGCGGATAGCCTTTGCTGCCTTGGCGTTGGCCTTCATAAAAATCGTGGCCGATCATCCCAACGAGGCTGTAGGTCGAGCGATCCACGCCTTTGAGTGCGACGCCCAATAACTCATCTGCTTTGCCATTTCCATAGACATCCGAGGTCACAAACGTGCGGACGCCAGCCTCGTAAGCCGTCTGGATACAGCCGATGAATCGCTCCTCAGATAAAGTTTCTCCAAAGTGCATGAAGCGGCCGCCGCTCCAAGTTCCGTATGCTGTGGTAGTAGGTTCCATGGTGGGAAAGATTGATGCGCACTGACTATGCCCACAGTGCGGACGGGTCAACCTCTAGCAAAGCACCCGAGGATTTAAGGTTCCTACACCACGGATGAGAAGAATTTGAACCACGGATAGACACGGATGAACACAGATCAAAAGTTAGGAATGAGCATCACGTTCGTCATCCGGTGCTTTCGTCACTCTTCAAAATTGTCCAGAAACAGATCTACAACCCAATCTTATCCGTGTTCATCCGTGTTCATCCGTGGTTCTCTTCTTCATTCGGACAGGCTTTCTCACTCTTGTAGAAGCCTTTGCCCGAGGATGGGTGCCAGATCTGCCACAGTTTTCTCGGGCCACATGGCTTGCGGGGTGAAAATTGCGGTATCCAGCGAGCGATGGGCGGCACTCCCCGGCGACTCAGGGATCAGCGCGACCACTGCACGGATGATCTGTTTCGCCATCGCGCTGTTCGCATGAAGGTTCGCGATCACAGCATCCACCTCCACCGCCGCTTCATCTTCTTTCCAGCAATCGTAGTCTGTCACCAACGCCAAAGCCGCCGCTGCGATCTCTGCCTCGCGGCACAAACGCGCTTCCGGCCCGTTGGTCATGCCGATGATGTCCGCGCCGATCATGCGGTGAAAATTCGCCTCCGCCCGAGTGGAAAATGCGGGCCCGTTCATGCAGAGATACGCGCCGCCATCGTGGACTTTCGGGGCTAACGAACGCGCAGCTTGCAGCAAATTTCCCCGCAAATCGCCGCAATACGGATCACCAAATCCCACATGCGCCGCGATGCCATTTCCGAAAAAAGTGTGCCTCGCCGCCGTGCCAGTCCGGTCGATCAACTGATCCGGCACCACGATGTCGCGCGGTGCTAACTCCTCGCGCAAACTGCCGACTGCCGTCACCGAAATCAACCACCGCACTCCCAGCGAACGCAGTGCCCAGATATTCGCCTTGTGATTGATCTCATGCGGCAGCAGCCGATGCCCCACCCCATGCCTCGGTAAAAAACAAACTTTGCGCCCTTGGATTTCCCCCATCACCACCTTGTCCGATGGGCTACCAAACGGCGTCTGCACCTCACGCTCCGTGATTCCCTCAAAGCCCTCCATTTCATAAAGCCCGCTGCCACCCACCACACCGATCACTGGTTCCAAAATCATGCGGCACGAAATAAGTCATCCCTGCTGACCCTGCAAGCGCACACGCGAGATCCAAGGCGCGTGACAGCAACCCACCGCAAACGTGGCGTAAATAATACCCCGCCCCTAGGATTGACGTATTCCTTTCATCCCGCTGAACTTCCGCCCCGCTGAAAAGCGGCTTCTGCTATGGACTACACCGCGAAAATCGCAACCAACGTCGCCTCCATCCCGCGCTCGGGAATTCGCGACTTTTTCGAACTCGTACAGGGCCGCGACGACGTGATCTCGCTCGGCGTCGGCGAGCCTGACTTCGTCACTCCATGGCACATCCGCGAGGCGGCGATCTACTCGCTCGAAAAAGGCCAGACTTCCTACACCTCGAATCTCGGCCTGCTCTCCCTGCGGAAATCCATCTCCAAATACGTCGGGAATTTCTTCCATGTGGACTATGATCCGGCGAAGGAAATCCTCGTTACCGTCGGTGTTTCTGAGGCCATCGACATCGCTCTCCGCGCCTTGCTCAATCCCGGCGACGAAGTGATTTTTCACGAACCTTGCTACGTTTCCTACAGCCCAAGCATCGTGATGGCTCACGGAGTCGCGGTGCCGGTGGTGACGACGAAAGAGGATGAATTTTCGCTAAAACCTGAAGCCGTCGCCGCCGTCATCACGCCTCGGACACGGATCATTTTTATCAATTTCCCCACCAATCCGACCGGAGCTTGTGCCTCGCGGGCCGACCTCGAAGGCATCGCGAAACTCGCCATCGAGCACGATCTCATCGTGATGACCGATGAAATTTATAGCGAACTCCGCTACGACGAAACTGAGGAGCATCTCTCCATCGCCTCGCTACCGGGGATGAAGGAGCGGACGATTTTACTCCATGGATTCTCCAAAGCCTTCGCCATGACTGGATTCCGGTTAGGCTACGCTTGTGCGCCTCAGCCGATCATCGAGGCGATGATGAAAATCCACCAATACGCGATGCTCTGCGCGCCAATCATGAGCCAGAACGCCGCGATCGAAGCTCTCGAAAACGGCCAACCCGTGATGATCGAAATGCGGAACAGCTATCACCAGCGGCGTGATTTCCTCGTGAAGCGGCTCAACGAAATCGGCCTCGAATGTCACCTGCCCGGCGGCGCGTTTTATGTCTTCCCGGACATCCGCAGCACCGGGCTGACGAGCAAAGAGTTCGCGATGAAATTGCTAGAAGAAGAAAGCGTCGCCTGCGTGCCGGGCAGTGCGTTCGGGCCATCCGGCGAAGGTTTCTTGCGCTGCTGTTATGCCACCGCGTTCGAGGACATCAAAACCGCCACGGACCGGATCGAGAAATTCGTCGGTCGCCTCTAACGCAGATGAGCACCACCTCGCAGACGAAGGATCCCGAACTTCTCACGCGAGCGCATGTGATCCCGTTCGCCGTGTTCATGGCGTTCATGATTTTGCTGCAATTCGTCGGCGGCTTCATCGAGTGGAAGCACCCGGATGCCCCATGGTGGCGACAAGACCCGGCGCACTTTGTGTATCCCGTGCAGACGCTCGTCGCTCTCGGATGCCTCTTCCACTATCGCCGCGTCTATCGATTTGATTGGTCGTTGAAATGGGCATTCGTCGGGATCGTCTTCGGCACGATTGGCATCGGTTTCTGGCTACTGCCCACCGTGCTTTACGACGCATGGGGGCTGACGGGAAAAACGGAGGGAATCCTCAAATGGCTGGGATTTGCAGACCGTAACGAAGGCTTCGATCCCAGGATTTTCCAAAACCCAGCCGCGTATTGGACGTCGCTCATTTTTCGCTTCATCCGCGCTGCGATCGTCGTCGCGCTGGTCGAAGAAATTTTCTGGCGTGGCTTCCTGATGCGCTTCGTCTGCGATTGGGAAGGCGACTATTGGAAGCAACCTTTTGGTCGCGCGACGTGGCTGTCATTTGCCGTCGTCACCGGGCTTTTCATGCTCGCCCACGCTCCCGCCGACTACGCCGGGGCTTTCATTTACGGCAGCCTAACTTACCTCCTCTGCATCTGGAGCAAAAGCCTCGGCACCTGCGTCATCATGCACGCCACCGCGAATTTCCTGATGGGCATCTACATCATGAAGTCAGGAAATTACGGGCTGTGGTGAACCCTAACTTTACCCGCCGAGTAAAGCCACGATAGCCTTCTCCACGATCCGATGGCGCACCCATCTTCGTCCTTGTCTGAATCCCGCCATGACTAGCTCCGAATTCACTGACCACCAAGAGCCGGACTTTCCTTGCTCAGTCGTCCGCGAGGACACCATCGAATACGGCTTCATCGGCACCCTCCAGAAGCTGAAATACGAATACCGCCCGTACATTAGCAACCGTGCCACCCTGGAGGCCAACTTCCGTGAGAAATTCGAGGCCCTCAACCGCGTCCGCCTCACCGATGCGGAGTTCGCCCGCCTACTCGGCGAAATCGTCACCCCGGATGTCTTCACCGCCTCCAAGACCCTGCGCGCCATCAGCAGCTTCACCCGCGATGACGGGACGCCGCTGAATTACACCCTCGTCAACATCAAGGACTGGTGCAAAAACACTTTCGAAGTCGTCCGTCAGCTCCGCATCAACACGGACAACAGCCACCACCGCTTCGATGTGATCCTCCTCATCAACGGCGTGCCCTGCGTCCAGATCGAGTTGAAAACCCTCGGCATCAGCCCGCGCCGCGCCATGGAGCAGATCGTCGAATACAAGCACGATCCCGGCAACGGCTACACCAAGACGCTGCTCTGCTTCATGCAGCTCTTCATCGTCAGCAACCGCGACCGCACCTACTACTTCGCCAACAACAACGCCCGCCACTTAGCCTTAAACGCC
>JANOQR010000184.1:0-25936 GCA_031414935.1 Luteolibacter sp. | reverse complement strand
CGAGCTCATGAATGAGCACGGGCTCACCCAGTTTGATCTCTCTAAAAAGGACTTTCACCTCAAACTCAAGAAAGGCGCCGACATCGACGACCTACGCGGGCTACTCGCCTCGCTACCATCGGGCGCGGCCCCAGCTCCAGTACATCACGCCGCTCCTGCAGCGGCCATTTCTGCACCCGCCGCTGCTCCTGTTGCAGAAGGCGCGGAAATCACCTCGCCGATGGTCGGCACTTTCTACCAAAAACCCGCACCAGACGCGCCAAACTTCGTCGAGGTCGGCTCCACCGTCTCCGTCGGCCAGACGCTGTGCATCATCGAGGCCATGAAAGTCATGAACGAAATCACAGCCGAGAAATCGGGTACCATTTGCGCCCTCGTTGCCGAAGATTGCACGCCAGTGCAATACGGGGATGTGCTGTTTCGCATCAAATAAGTTGAGAGTCTATTGTTGAGAGTTGAGAGGCAGAGAAAACTCTTCTTCTTCTCTCTCAACTCTCAACCATCAACTCTCAACCTCTTTATCTCCCAAATGTTCAAGCGCGTCCTAGTTGCCAACCGTGGCGAAATCGCCCTCCGCATCATCCGCGCCTGTCGCGAGCTCGGCGTCGAATCCGTCGCCGTTTACTCCGAGCCAGATGTGGACTCCATGCACGTCCAGCTTGCCGATGAAGCCGTCTGTATCGGCCCGGCTTCTAGCAAGGAATCCTATCTCAAGATCGACCGCATCATCGCCGCCGCCGAGATCACTGGGGCCGATGCGATCCATCCCGGATACGGATTTCTCTCAGAAAATGCCCGCTTCGCAGAAATTTGCGCCAGCTCCGGCCTCACTTTCATCGGTCCGTCCGTCGAAGTGATTTCAAAGATGGGCGACAAAGCCACCGCCCGCGCCACCGCTGTCGCCAATGGTGTCCCCATCACGCCCGGCTCCGACATCATGCCCGACGCCGAGACCGCGCTCATCGAGGCAAAAAAAATCGGCTTGCCTGTCATGATCAAAGCCACCGCTGGCGGTGGTGGCCGGGGAATGCGTCCGTGTTTTAAAGAAGAAGAATTCATCAGTCTCTTCCACGCCGCATCGAACGAAGCCGTCGCCTGCTTCGGAAATGGCGCCTGCTACCTCGAAAAACTCGTTCTCAATCCCCACCACGTCGAAATCCAAGTCATCGGCGATTCCCACGGGAACTACATTCACCTCGGCGAGCGCGATTGCTCCATGCAGCGGCGGAACCAAAAAATCATCGAGGAATGCCCATCGCCCCTCCTCACGCCCGAACTCCGCGCTCGCATGGGCGAGGCCTCGGTCAATCTCATCAAAAGCATCGACTACCAAAACGCCGGAACCATCGAATACCTCGTGGATGAAAAAGCGGAAAATTTCTATTTCATGGAAATGAACACCCGCATCCAAGTCGAGCACCCCGTCACCGAGGAAGTCATGGGTTGTGAACTCATCAAGGAGCAAATCCGCGTCGCCGCTGGTGAGCCGCTTTCCCACCACGTCCTCGAAGCCACGCCACGCGGCCACTCCATCGAGTGCCGCATCAACGCAGAAGATCCTTACAATAATTTCACCCCCAGCCCCGGCACCATCCAGCTCTGGTATGCGCCCGGCGGAAAAGGCGTCCGTGTCGATACCCACGTCTATTCCGGCTACACCGTGCCGCCTTACTACGACTCGATGATCGCCAAGCTCATCGTCACCGGAGCCACCCGCGAGATCGCCATCGCCCGCATGAAACGCGCCCTCGGCGAGTTCATGATCCGCGGCATCAAGACGACCATCCCCTTTCAGCAAGAAATCATCGCCCACCCCGATTTCGCCGCTGGAAACTACGACATCGGCTGGGTAGCACGTTTCCTTGAAGAGCGAAAAGCCTAAGGAGAAGGGACACTCCTGTCCCTTGCATTCATTCAGAATCAGGCAAAACAGAAACCACGAAAGACACGAAGAGGCACAAAATTTCTAGTTTTTGAGAATTTTGACTTACTCACCCAAGAGGCGAACGAAAACCTATTCCGAACTTTTTCTTCTTTCGTGAATCTTGGTGTCCTTCGTGGTTTGTCTTTTCTCATCTAGGTTCATCCATCTCATGCTCTCCACCGCCCGCCTCTACTGCATCCTCGATCTCGGCTACGTCCCCGAGGCCCGCGCCGAGGAAGTCACCGCCTCCCTCCTCGCGGGCGGCGCAGACCTCCTCCAGCTTCGCGCAAAAAATCACGACCTCACCACCATCGGGCGAGTCGCCCGCAAGCTCATCCCCCTCTGCCGCGCCGCCGGAGTCCCGTTCATTCTCAATGACCACCTCGCTCTAGCCGTGGAAATAGGTGCCGACGGTGTTCACCTAGGCCAAGACGCCCTCGAAGTCGGCAGTCGGCAGTCGGAAGTCGGAAGTGAAGAGGAAGAAGCGATAATTTCTTCCGTTCCGACTTCCCACTTTCCACTTCCGACTTCGTTTCCCGTTCCCACTTCCCACTTCCCACTTCCGCGTTTCATCTACGGTCGTTCCACCCACAGCCTCGCCCAAGCTCGCGCCGCCCTCGCAGAAGGCTTCGACTACATCGGCTTCGGCCCGCTTTTCCCCACTCCCACCAAAGCTGGCCGCCCCGCCATCGGACTTGAGGAAATCGCCACCATGGAGCGAGAAGTCGGCAGCAAAATTCCTGCCTTCTGCATTGGCGGAATTACTCCAGAAACCTTGCCCCAAGTCCTCGCTGCCGGGGCCCGTCGAGTCGTCGTCGTCTCCGCCCTCCTCCAAGCACCCGACGTCCAAGCGGCTACCCACAGCATCAGGGAGAAAGTCGGAACTCAGAAGTTGGAAGTCGGAAGCGAAGAAAATCGCGCCTCTTCATCTTTACTTCCGATTTCCCCGCTCCCACTTCCGCGCTCCAACTCCGTATGATTTACGTGATAGGACGATGGACTTTGCGCTACGCGTTTTCTAAGTGGTCGATTCATTACCGAAAATCATTCAAGGCAAAAAAACTGCCGACCAACTTTGCCGCTCCGGGACTTCTGTTGCTGCCAACTACCGTGCCGCGCGGAGAGCCAAAAGCACCGCCGATTTCATCAGCAAGCTCGGAATCGTCGAAGAAGAAGCTGACGAAGTGCTTTTCTGGCTGGAGTTAATTGTCCGTTCCGAAATGCTCCCTGCAGCTCGCCTCTAACCCATAATTGCCGAAGCCGACCATATCCTCGCCATCATCGTAAGCTCCATCAACACCGCCAAACGCAACCGCAACAAATAACGCCCATGTCCTCACTTCCAACTTCTTCCTCTTCCTCTTCCTCTTCACTTCCCACTTCCGACCTCCAACTTCCAACTTCGATCGTCATCGGCGGTACTATCGCAATCGACCACGTAAAAACCCCCGAAGCCGAAGCCCAAAACCTCCTCGGTGGCTCCGCAGCCTACGCCGCTCTTGCGGCCTCCTTCTTTAGCAAACCCGTCGATCTCATCGGCATCATCGGCCACGATTTCCCAAAAAATCACCTCGATATGCTCGAATCCCGAGGCATCACCCTCACCGGTGTCGAACGTTCTGAAAACGAATCCTTCACTTGGTCCGGCGAATACCACGCCAACATGAACGAGCGCACCACCCACCGTGTCGGCCTCAACGTCCTCGAAAGCTGGCAAGTCAAAGTCCCCGCCGCCTCCGCCGCCGCCCCCATCGTCGTCCTCGCCAACATGTCCCCCGACAACCAACTCCAAATGCTCGCCCAATGCGAGATCCAAGTCGGAACGCGGAACGCGGAAGTCGGAAGTGAAGAAAAAGGGGTGCCCGCTTCTTCCGTTCCCACTTCCCACTTCCCACTTCCCACTTCGAAACTTCCGCGTTTTGTGATCGCCGATACCATGGACCTCTGGATCGAGATCGCCAACGAGCGCCTCCACCAAGTTCTCCCTCATCTCGACCTCTTCGTCCTCAACGAAGGCGAAGCCCGTGACCTCGCCGGCACCTCCAACCTCGTCAAAGCCGGTCGCCTCCTCCTCGAAAAAGGCCCCAAGAACGTCGTCATCAAACTCGGCGAATTCGGTGCACTCCTCTTTTCTGAAGTAGGAAGTCAGAAGTCGGAAGTCGGAACGGAAGAAAATTGCACCTCTTCTTCTTCACTTCCCACTTCCCACTTCCGCGTTCCAACTTCGTCTCTCTTCCGCTGCTCCGCCTTCCCGCTCGAAGCCGTGGCCGACCCCACCGGCGCGGGCGATACCTTCCTCGGCGGGATGGCTGGCTACCTCGCCTCCCAAGGCCACCCGCCCTACGATTTCCCCACTCTCTGCCAAGCCGTCGTCCAAGGCTCCATTCTCGCCTCATTCACCTGCGAAGCCTTCTCCACCCGCCGCCTAGAAACCCTCGCCGACGGCGAACTCCAAGCCCGCATCGACCACTTCCGCCAACTCACTGCTTGGTAAAAACCGGAAAGTGGCTGGAGCATCCCTGCTCCAGACCGTGCAAGGAGCGTCTCCCTCCATCAAAACCAAACCACCCACCTTCTCAATTCCATTTTTGCGCCCTTCTTTCGCCTTTTTGCGGCTAAAATCTTTTCTATATTCCCTCTTCACATCACCCCACTTCCGCCTTCCGTGCTCCCACTTCCCACTTTCTTCATCTTCCGCCTTCCCACTTCCGAGTTCCAACTTTCTTCCCTGTCCCTATTTCATGGGACACCCGCCATCACCACCCTAACACCTTCAAAAACCACCCATATTTCATAAAAATTAACCTTTTCGGCTCCTGATTTACCCTTCTTTTTCCAATCAATCGCCCGAAAAACCTCTTCACAAATAACTCATAACCAATAACTAATAACAATCTCTCACCCCCCTCCCAAAAAAAATTCAATTCCCCACAAAATTTCCTTGCGATCCCCCACCGGAGGCTGTTTTCTCTTCACGAAATCAATGAATGCGGAAAGATATTTTCAGAGTGACAGACTTGTCACGGTGCCTTGCCTCATTTCATTCGACATCATCCAACCGCAAAACTAAAAACCCATCGTCGCTACAATTCCAACTTCCACTCTCAGCCGATACATCAATCCCCAAAACAAAAATTCTAATCCAAACAGTCATGAAAACAAAAATTCCATATTCACTTATCCTCGCCGCCGCTTCATGTGGCTTGGCGATTGGCGCAGAAACCGCATATACCACTCCAGTGGGGTATGTGAGCACCGTGATGGCACCAGGCCAATTTACCTTCGGTGGTCTTACTGTGCATCAGCCTTCCGTTGCAGCTGGAGTTTTGGCAAGCTCGACCTCAGGTTCAGTAACAGCAGCCGGATCGTTGAATTTTACAACTCTGCTCACTGCTGGATCGATTTATATTTTGGAACTACCAGACGGCACGATTCAAGAGATTTCAAGTTGGAGTGGTGCAACGCTTAATACTCCAGATAATGTCTCTTCATTTGTGACGAATAACGTCACGACTTTTAAGCTTCGTCCGTGTGCGACAGTTGCAACAGTATTTGGATTGAGTAATTCATCAGGTTTGACGTCGTCAGCCACAGGTGATCCAACAACCGTCGATAATGTCATTGTTTATACTGCTCCGGGTGTTTCAGTAAATATTTATTACTTTGACGCCAACAGTAATGGGATTCGTGACTTAGTTGATGGTGACGGGTGGTATACTGCAGGTGGTGACGTTGCGGACAACCAAACTATTCCTTACCCGGATGGCTTTCTGGTTCAGCGTGTGGCCGGTGTATCAAAAACTCTCACTGTTTCGGGTGAAGTTAAGACTGAGGCTACAAAGTCGATGCTCGGGGCGGGTTTCAATTTCCTCTCGAGCGTGGCACCTGCCGGGTTGACTCTTTTACAGTCGGGACTCCAGAATTTCATTTCGACATCTGCAACCGGTGATCCATTAACGGTTGACAATGTTGTTCTTGACGTGGCAGGAACACAGACAAATACTTATTTCTTCGATGCAAATCAAAACGGAACCATCGACGCGATAGATGGAGATGGGTGGTATACCGCAGGCGGTGATTTAGCAGATGCTTTTGTTCTCTCTCCTGGTTTCTACATCAGTAATCTTGGTGCTGCAAAGCCATATAAGATTTCTGTTCCTCAATCGTATGATAATCTTTGATTTTTAGACAGATTCCCAATTACAATAAAAATAACAAATAACACAACTACTATGAAACTGATTCCTACTATGTTAGGTGTAGCAACTCTTTTGTTTGCAGGAGTAGCATACTCGGCAACGACTACTTACACTTGGACTTCTGGCACTACCGCAACCTCAACTGGCATCGCCAATGCTGCTGGCGTTGCATATCAAAATAGCGCGAATGTAGCATTCGCAGGACCTGGTATTATCTCTTGGGGTTACTTTAATATATCGGACGCGGCCATCACAGCAGCGACCTCGGCCTCCACACTAGTTTCCAATTTCGTAAATTGGAACACTGCTCCAGTCCAAGGTACTTTCGCTGCTCCTGGACCAGGTGCCACCTCCAATCGTGGAACTTTTAACTTTAATGCTGCGGCCCGCGATCTGCAACCGGGTGGAACGGGTGAAGATTTTGCTACCAAAAATATGTATGTTTTTGTAGGAAGTGGCACTACGTTTGCTGGATCAAGCGAGTTTTTGGTTCTGAAGACAAATTTCACATTTGACGCAGGCGAGTCTGGCCCAACTGCATTTGTGAAAACGATGACTAGCGCCAATTCATCAGTTTTGTTTGGAACAACTACTACGAATGTATTCACCACAGGTGCTGATGCATCGCAAAATGCTGGTTTTAGGACTGCACCTGTTGTCCCAGAGCCTTCTGCAGCACTTCTCGGTGCTCTCGGTGCTCTCGGTCTCCTTCGTCGTCGCCGCAATTGATTTATAGGCGAGACAACAGCCAATAGTCACTAGAGACGGGCCAAAAGCCCGTCTCTTTTTTTACATCACACATAAATTAATGAAGACACAAATTATTAAGACTATGCTTGCATAGATTCTCTTCCCAAGCTCTTCTCCTCGCATGGCACGCACCCGTTGGACATTCCCCAAGGCTGATTCGAAAACGAAACCAGCGATTTATCACTGTATCGCTCGGGTCGTAGATCGGCGATTCGCTTTTGGACCAGATGATAAAGAGCAATTCAGAATCTATATGCGCATGATGGAGAGTTTTTCAGGTTGCCGAGTGCTGGCCTACTGCGTGATGTGCAACCATTTCCACCTCTCACAATTAAAACAGACACATATTATCAAAAGTATGCTTGCATAGTTTCTCTTCCCAAGCTCTTCTCCTCGCATGGCACGCACCCGTTGGACATTCCCCAAGGCTCAATCAAAATCGAAACCAGCGATTTATCACTGCATCGCTCGGGTCGTGGATAGGCGATTCGCTTTTGGGCCAGATGATAAAGAGCAATTCAGAATCTATATGCGCATGATGGAGAGTTTTTCCGGTTGCCGAGTGTTGGCCTACTGCGTGATGTGCAATCATTTCCACCTCTTACTGGAAGTTCCGCCCCGCCCTGAGCAACCTCTGACCGATACAGATCTCCTCAAACGTCTCGGAGCACTCTATAACGAAGCATTTGTCGCCACCGTGGCAAAGGAACTCTCGGAGGCACGTCAAGCAGTCACGGAAGATAAGGCCGTGGCAGGTGAAGCCTACGTCCAAAACATTCACGAACGCTTCACTTATCGAATGCACGATTTGTCCGAGTTCATGAAAACGCTGCTGCAACGATTCACTCGTTGGCACAACAGCAGAACAAATCGCCGGGGCAATTTATGGGAAGAAACCTTCAAAAGCGTGATGGTGGAAGGAGGCGTCGCATCCAAGACCATCGCTGCTTACATCGACCTCAATCCCGTGCGGGCCGGGATAGTAAAAGACCCTGCGGAATATCGTTGGAGCAGCTACGGCGAGGCAATTGGCGGCGGCGGAAAAGGGAATGGTAAGAAAGCAAGGGCCGGATTAACTCGTGCCATGAGGGCGCACCAAGAGGTCGATGCCGATACCGCAATTTGGGAAAATGAGATTTCACAAGAATACCGCACGCTTCTCTTAGCGGGAGCTGTCGAGAAATTCGAATCCCACATGACCGCCAGCGGCGAGTTACTAGAAAAACGTAAGCGTAAGGGCATGAGCCAAGAGCAAGCAGCGAAGGAAACACGAAGCTCTGGAGATATTCCCCTAGCAAGGATGCTGCGTCACCGGATCAAGTATTTCACCGATGGAGCCGTGATCGGCAGCCGTGAATTTGTGAACGAAACATTTGCGAATGCTCGAGAACGATTCGGAGCAAATCGCAAAAATGGCGCGAGAAAAATGAAAGGATCAGGCGCACCCGCATCAAGCCTGCTTTGGAGTTTGAGAGATTTGAAAAAGGGAATTGCTCCTACTGTTTGAATCCTCTGAACCTATCCAGTTCGGATATCACGATTGGTCCAGAAATCTAGTCCACCTCATGGTATAATTCAGTCTTTATCGGTGTTCTTCATCTGCGTCCATCTGAGTTCATCTGCGGTTGAACATTCTTAATCTGACAGCATCGGAGGCCCGCCTGTGATCTGCTAGAATAATTTTTCACAAATCGAGTTGTCTTCCCGAATCTGGTTTGATCTGCGTATCTTGAACTGATGAGACGCTGAGACACAGCTTGCGTTAATTCAGATTGCATCCAGAGAGCGGATAAAAAACCATGCGCCACAGAATTATGATTGGCACAGAAAAAGTATTTATCGCAGTGGATTTAGGAGCGGGTAGCGGTCGAGTCATCGCGGCCAAGACTGACTTGAGAAAACTGGAACTTGAAGAGGTCCACCGCTTCGATAATCCCGGCACGGACCTTCCAGGCGGCTCGTTTTGGAATGCGCTCGGGTTATATCGAGAAATCTTAGAGGGGATTCGCCGCGTTGCGGGAAAATACGGTGAAGCGGTCGTCTCCATCGGCATCGACACATGGGGGTGCGACTTCGGTTTGATCGATGAAAATGGCGAACTGCTAGGAATACCGCATCAATATCGAGATCCGCGTTTCGAGGGGATGGCAGAAGTCATGCACGGGATCATGCCTGAGACAGAAATTTTCGCCCGCACTGGAATCAAAACCAATTTCTACAACAGTTCTTTGCACCTGCTGGCTGAGTTGAGAAAAAATAGCCCAGCTTTACGAAATGCGGAGTGCCTGCTGTTTATCCCAGATTTGCTGGCATATTGGTTGACCGGACAGCAAGCGGTGGAGCGCACGATTGCTTCGACATCGCAGTTGCTCGATGCGCGATCGGGACAGTGGGCTTGGGAGGTGATTGATGCACTCAGTCTGCCGCGTGGGATTTTCGGTAAAGTGATTGCGTCTGGCAGCGTGCTGGGTCCGCTACGTGATGATGTCGCGCAGCATGTGAATCTAGCAGGTGTTCCTGTCGTCGCCACGGCTTGTCACGACACTGCGGCGGCTGTCGCAGGGATTCCTCTGACTGCGGATGAAAATTTATGGCTGTCGTCAGGAACATGGTCGATCATGGGCGTCGAAACCCGCGAGGCGATTACCACTCCGCAGGCGTTAGCATTTGGTTTCTGCAACGAACTCGGAGTGGATGGCACCATTCGGTTTTTGAAAAACATCGGCGGACTTTGGCTGATCCAAGAGTGCAAACGCCAATGGGAATTAGATGGCGAGCAGATCGGCTACGCAGAAATGGCGACGCTTGCCACGGCTGCCACCCCGTTCACCGCGTTCATTGATCCTGACGATGCCACATTTGCTAGTCCGGGGAGAATGCCAGAAAAAATCCGTGATTTTTGCCAGAAAACGGGACAGTCGATTCCGAACGACAAAGGGCAAATTCTTCGTATCGCCACTGAATCACTGGCGTTAAAATACCGAGTTGTCTTTGATCGCCTTCGTGAACTAACAGGCCAAAATTTCAAACGCCTCAATGCCGGTGGCGGCGGAATTCAAAACGAGTTTCTCAGCCAGGCCACCGCGAACGCCTTGGGCATCGAAGTCGTTGCGGGACCGATCGAAGCGACTTCGTGTGGTAACGTCATCACTCAGATGATCGGCATGGGCCATCTCCCGGACTACGCAGCGGGGCGGAAACTCATCAGGCAGTCGTTTGAATTCAAAACTTACACCCCGGAGAATTCTGCCGAGTGGGAGACCGCGTATGAGGCATTTCGAGCTGTCACCAAGCTAGATTGAACTCACAAGAAAGTGCTGTCAGGGAATTCGCGGCAAGTGCGGACAAACTACCGTTGCTCCGATCAAGGCCTGGCGGGGTTCGCTTGCCGAACCTCCACGACCCCTGACAGCCCGGAGAGACAAAGCCACTAAGTGGGATTTCGCAATTCATTTTATCCACGAACTTCGACAAACTAAGTCTAACGAAAACAATACACGGCTATTGATTTCCAAAAGTGAAATCGACACCCTTTCGGCTCCATGCTTTGGCAAATTCCTCCTGAAGTTTTTCGAAAGTCCGGCCATCCAGTAGCACTTTCAATGCGTCCTCGCCCTCGGTGCCTGCGTGTAGTGCTTTGAGGAATGCCTTCATTCGCTTGCCGTCGCCTTCACCGTCCATGTGAAGGAAATAGGTAGTCATCAGCAGGCCGCAGCCATACCCGAGCTGAGGCTGTTCTTGGAAACTGGCGTAGTCCTGAAGCATAAAGGTTTTCATGTCGGGTAAATTGATCTTCGTGCCGAGTGCCCTACCGCCCATGTTTTTAGCACCGTAGCCAGTGACATATTCCATGATGGGCCGTTGGTTGCCGCGCACGCTGAAGGCTCCCGAGCGATAGGGCGTAATGGCGACATACTCAGCGAGACCTTCGGAGAACCAGCCCATCGCACCTTCCGCGAAATAACAGTCTGGAGACAACTGGTGAGTGAGTTCGTGAGGAATCGTTTTGCTGCTCTTATCGCGATCTAACATATAACTACTGCCGACAGGTTTGACTCCAAGACTGTCGAGGGGGACCAGCACCGCGTTTTTGCTACCGATGAAAACTCCCGCGCTGCCAGCAGGACCGCCTGCTTTCTCATAGCCCTCGGTTGTTTCAAAAAGAAGGATTTTGTATTTTCCGTCGGTCTTCACTCCACCGTTGATCGCGAGCGGCAAAGTGCGGCAGTAGAGGTGAGTCGCCTCAAACATCACCGCGAATCCTTTGACGACAGACTTCGAGAGTCGCACATCACAGACGTAGCGGTAGTTCGCGCTTTCATAGAGAAATTGTTTTTTATCGGCGTCCTCCACCACCGTGACGATCTCAGGATCTTCTGTGAACTTTACCAAATCTGGCCACACTGCATCGAAGTTGAGCTCATTAGAAACGACTTCAGCAGGTGGTTGGGCTTCGAGTTTTTCATGCGATTCCTCGACGTTTTTGCGATCGGCATCAGAGAGTTTCGTGAGCGGATAAGGAACTTCACGTCCGTCCTTGAGCTTTAAAATGACCGTTTTGCCGTCGATCCGAAGCAGAGTCGCTTCGATTTTCCGTCCTTGGGTATCGGTCCAAGTGCGTGGTTCAGCACCGCTGGCGAGTGTAAGAAGCAGAGTGAAAATGGCTGGAATTCGCATGATTTTTCGGGGAAGTTAGATGCAATACACTAACTAGAAAATCGTGCGAGTCGAGCGTAGCCTCGGCAAGGAAAGTCATCGCTGGGCAAGTCGCCGCTTGGAAATCTGGGGATCGCATTCATCATCTCGCCGCACCCATGGACGAACCTGTTGCCAACGAAGCTGCCACCCTCGAACCCATCCCGCCTCCGCCGGGATTGCGGCAGGATCTCGCGGTGTTGATGAAGGTGCGGCTGAATTTTTTCATCCTCATCACGACTTTTTTCGGATTCGTGTTGGCCATGCGTGGCGGCGATATGAATTGGTTGAAATTGCTGCACACGATTCTTGGCACGGCGGCAGCGGCGTTTGGTTCTGCGGCCTTTAATCAGGTGATGGAGATCGATCTGGATGCGCGGATGAAACGCACGGCAGATCGTCCCTTACCGTCTCGGCGGATGGACCCGGTGGTTGCGTTCGGGATTGGTTGGGTTTTATCAGCCATTGGGATCATCCATCTAGCAGCGCAGGTTGGAAATCTCGCTGCCTATCTCGCGGCGGCCACGGTGTTCATCTACGTCTGCGTCTATACGCCGTTGAAGCGATACAGCTCGACTAACACTTTAGTCGGTGCCGTGACGGGAGGGATTCCGCCGGTGATTGGTTGGGTGGGCGGTGGTGGCGAGATCGGCTGGCAGGCGTGGTTTCTTTTCGGGATTTTGTTCTTCTGGCAGCTTCCGCATTTCATCGCGATCAATTGGCTGTGCCGCGAAGAGTATGAATCGGTAGGCTATCAGATGTGGTCAAATGGCGATCTATCTGGAAAAAAAAGCGGAGTTCTTTCCGCGATATTCGCGCTGATGCTTGCCGTTTTTTCTCTGATGCCGATGTTTCTCGGATTCGCGAATCTATTGTGGACAATCATCGGTCCGCTGCTCGCGCTGTTGATGATGGGGCTGGCGTTGAAATTTTCACACGATGGCGAGCGGACTTCTGCACGGCGGTTGTTTTTCTTCACGCTGCTCTACATTCCAGTTGCCTTCTTGGTGTTGGTCATCGCGTGGAAGAACTAACAATTTTCATTCATGGGCGAATTGATCTCATCCACACAACGGCTGGCGAAAGAACTGAGAAATCTGGATTTTTCACCACCGGTGGCCTGCGTTTATCGGACGTTGGATTACACTTGGAATGCTCATCGGGAATACTTGGAGCGTTTTGGAAAAGGGCAGAAGCGCATTATTTTGCTCGGCATGAATCCTGGGCCGTTCGGCATGGCTCAAACAGGTGTGCCTTTCGGCGAGGTGGCGGCGGTGCGCGATTGGATGGGCATCGAGACGGTGATCGACAAGCCAGCAGTGGAACACCCGAAGCGCCCGATCGAAGGTTTTAAATGCCAACGTTCCGAAGTGAGCGGACGACGGTTGTGGGGTTTATTTTCTAGCAGATATGAAAAGGCGGATGATTTTTTTAAAGACCATTTCGTCCTGAACTACTGTCCGCTTGTCTGGATGAGCGCGACCGGAGCGAACCTAACACCAGACAAGCTGCCCGCCGCCGAGATGGCCCCGGTGGATGAGGCGTGTTTGAAGCACCTGCAGGAAGTCATCGCGTTGCTCAAGCCTGCATGGCTGATCGGTGTCGGTGGATATGCCGAAGAGCGTCTGAAACTTGCGGCGGACGGTAGCGGCAGCAGGGCGGAAATCGGGCGTGTCTTGCATCCTTCTCCAGCATCACCAGCGGCTAACAGAGGGTGGGCGGAAGCGGCGGGTAAGCAGCTCAGTGCGCTCGGTATTTGGTAGCTCACTTCAGCGTCGCCAGCAGCTCTTTGATCAGTTTCGCGTCTTCGTCACGCATGGCTTCTTCGAGTGCGTGGATGAGATTGCCGAGTAAGCGGACGATGATCGTAGAGAGGCCGACGGATTGTTTCAGAATCGTCCGCTGGGTTCGTGTCAGTTCGGGGCTTTCTAGCAGTGTGAACTGGGCGTGGATCCGGCCTTTGTCGAAGCAGTCGATGATCATTGGATAGCCGTCCTCGAAAATCCTCGTCATGAAATGGCCGGGGAAATTGACGCCTTGCACTTCGAGGCCGAGGCGGTGTCCGATCAGCATGAATATCACGCAGAGTCCGAGTGGGTTTGAGCTGCCTTCTGCAAGACTCCATGCGAGGTCTGAGTTGCGAGGGTCATGATAGTTTTCCGCATTTCCGATGAGTCGCTTAGCCTCGAAGAGAAAGCTGTTCAGTTCGAGAGCCGTGCTGACTCCTTCGTCCGCAGCTTCTTCTGCGAGTAAATCGAGAGCGTCTGATAGTGACAAGCGCAGGGTGATGCCGTCGTGCAAAAAATCCGATAGAGTTCGAAGTATTGCCTCGAAAGATTCCCAGTCTTCCTCAAGTGCTGCAGCTCCACCCGTTGGTGCAATCCAGTCGCGTGATAAATTTTCGCGCCGTGACTGACTGAGAAGATGGATGAGAATTTTTTTTTCGTGAGCACTCAACGCCCGTGGTCGTGCGGCGATCCATTCACTGATGTCGCCGCCACATAAGGCTAACCGTTCCGAGACGCGTTGTCGGACTTCGAGAGTTTCGTCATCCAGAAGGCGAAGGAGTGCGTCCAGTTCTTCGGGTGCGGGAGGCACGGCGCTCATCGCTGAGTTACTTAAAATCGAGATGCTGTGAGAATGGTGCGCGATACTGGGTTCGAACCAGTGACCCCCTCCGTGTCAGGGAGGTGCTCTACCACTGAGCTAACCGCGCTGAGGTCATTGCCCACTGCGGGCGGGGGAAACTAGGATGGAGCCGATCAGTGATGCAATCCCTTTTTTTAGTCAAAAAAGAGGCGAGAGATCCGTAGATCTCTCGCCGTTGATATACCGTGGTTCGGGAGCTATTCCATTGCTGGGAGTGAAACTCAGCGAGTGGATCGCCATCCGAGGTATTTGGATTACTTCTTCGCGGCTTTCTTCGCGGCTTTCTTTGCAGGAGCTGCTTTTTTAGCTGCCTTTTTCGCAGGAGCGGCCTTTTTAGCGACCGTCTTTTTTGCTGCTTTCTTGGCGGCTTTTTTGGCACTCTTTGCTACTTTTTTAACCGCTTTTTTGGCTGCCTTTTTCGCAGGAGCCTTTTTGGCGGGGGCTTTGGTAGCCGCTTTTTTCGCTGCCTTTTTAGCCGGGGCTTTTTTGGCAACTTTCTTCACGGCTTTCTTTGCGGTCTTTGCCGCTGCTTTCTTTGCTGTTTTTTTTGCAGCCATTGTTTTGTGTCGTTGGAGTTCGCGTTCGATGTTTGTTTTCTCTTCCGGCGTTAATGTGCCAGCGGAGAGGATAGCGAGGAGCGCCTCACCGAGGCGTCCTCCAAAAGCGTTGGTTAGAAAGTCGTGAGTTGCGCGTTGCACGATCACTTCTTGGGAATAAGCAGCCTTGAAAACATCTGCCCTTCCGACTCGTGCGCGCTTGACTAGATTCTTGCGCTCGAGACTTTGCATGACTGATAGAACTGTCGTGTAGGCCCGGTCTTTTCCATCAGGAAGTGTCTCTTGTACGGTGGCCACCGTAGATGGTCCTTCATGCCACAAAACTGATAGGGCTTGAAGTTCGAGATTGGATGGATGGACAGGCCGAGTCATGGAGTCAAATCACTTCGTTACCGACGATGGAACTAGTAGTTTAGAGAACCGTCAAGTTGAAAGGTATCGATTTTAAACAAATACGAAATAATTTTCAGCATTTCTCCAGATGTTATCTGAGCTACTACGAATCTCGTATGGCGGAGTCTGTTACTCTGCTTCTCCGCCAGTCATGTCGGGACGGACGATTGTAGGATCGAGAGCGTGTATCTTTTCCCACAATCCGTCATCATCGGGTGCGCCGTTGAAGAGGATTTTGCCTTCGTTAGAAACGAGGACAAAGGTGGGAAGTGTTTGGATGCGCAGCATGGGTGCGAGTGGTTCGGCCTTGCGGTCGATGAGCCATGCGCCGGGTGGCTTGTCGCCGAGCGGAAGAATCATTGCTCGCGCGTCAGTTAGAATTTTAGGAGAGTCGTCTGGTAAGATGGAGACCATGGCGATACCCGCTTCTCCGAGTGCTTTGGCGGTGATGAAGTAGTCGGGTAGGCTGGACTCTGAGTCGATGTTCGCAGGTGACCAGAAGTGGAAAATCATGGCCTTTTTGCCTTCTAGCAGAGATTTTAGGGCGACAGCATCGCCACTAGAGAGGGCGAGGAGTTTGGATTCAAAGTCGATCTTTACGAGGCGCATGTTTTCTTCAAGACGCATTCTATCAACGTGAGGTGCGAAGGCGGAGGCTTGGCGAGGGCTGAGCCAGAAGGCTTCGGTGATGTGAGTTTTGAACGCGGCTTTGTCGCCTTTTTTTAAAGCGGCGATTGCCTGAACGTATTCGATGACAGCGAGCCAATCTTCTTTCACGGCGAAGATGGCGGAGTCGCCTATCACAAACTGATCGCGTAGTTTGAGGAAATCGGGAAGTAATGCGGCGATGGCGTCGTCTTCGTGGCGATCCACGTGGAAGAGGAAGCGAGCTTCGAGGATGGCTTGATCGCTGATGCCGCTGGCTTTGGCTTCGGTGATGACTTTGTCGAAAGCGGAGATGGATTCTCGTTCGGATAGAAGGTTGTCGAGTGCGACTTCTCGCTTGGTCGAGCCGGGTTCGACGGGTGGGCTAGCAGACTCCGCGATGACGGATGCAGCGAGTGCGAAAAGGAAGATGATGGGAAGGCGCATGGTGTTAAAAAGGAAAGCCGCCGGAAGCACGAGGCTTGCGGCGGCGGGGTTTGATGGATTAGCGCACGGGTGGGATCACCATTTTTTTACCGAGGACGACGGTGTCGGTGGTCATGCGGTTGGCTTGCTTGATGGCGGCAGATGGGACTTTGTATTTCGCGCTGATGCCGGAGAGGGTATCGCCTGCGACGACGGTGTGGATGATCGCGGAGCCATTAGATGATGTGGCTGGAGCAGTTGGAACGGCAGTTGATGGAGTGGGATCGTAGGCAGGAACTGCGGGGGCGTTCACGCTAGGAGTGGTCGCGCTTGTTTCTTCGTACGCTGCGGGTGTGTCGTAAACGGGATTCGCAGGTGGGGTGACGGGCGTGTTGACTTGGCTGCTGTCGGCGGTGGGGGTGTCGTAGGTATCGGGGCGATTGTTCGCGCACGATACGAGCGCGAAGGTGAGAAGAGCGGGAGCGAGGATGCGGAGTGAGGTCATGGTTTGGATAGGGTTGGGATGGGATGGGATAAGCGTGAGGCTGGTGAAACGTCACTGGGGTGAATTTTTATTCAATCCGGTGTCGGGCGAAACCTAAAAAACTGGTTTGCGGTTTTTCCGGTGTGTTGGGCGAGAGCTTCGAGGGTTTCGCCGCGGAGGGTTGCGAGATGCTCGGCGGTGTGGCGGACGAATGCGGGTTCGTTGCGTTTTCCACGGTGTGGCTCTGGGGCGAGGTAGGGCGCATCCGTTTCTAACATGAATGATCCGGCTGGGCATTTCAGCGCAGTCTCGCGGACTTCGTGGGCGGTCTTGAAGGTGGCGACGCCGCCGAATGAGGCGAGCCCGCCGAGATCGAGGACGCGCTTGGCGTTTTCCCATGGGCCGATAAAGCAGTGGAATACGGCACGGACGCGGTGCTGATAGTTTTGGTAAATGGCGAGGGCGTCTTCAAATGAGCCGTAGCCTTCGCGATCACGAGTGTGGATGACGATGTTGAGCTTGGCGGTGGCGGCGAGCTCGAAGTGTTGGGTTAGGAAATGCTGCTGACGTTCGCGGAAATTTTTCTCATCCCAGCCATCGGGCGCGGGATGGTAGTAGTCGAGTCCGGTCTCGCCGATGCCGCAGACGCGTGGATCTTGAGTGTGGCTCGCGAGTTGGCTGACGGCGTTGTCGGGGGCGTTGTGAACATCGCAAGGGTGGATGCCGATGCAGGCGTGGACGGCGGGATTTTCTGCGATGGTTAGATTCGGGTGGAGATCGTCTAGGCTAGTGACGAGGGAGACCATGCGGCTGACGCCAGCATTCTGTGCGCGCTCGATGAGGCTTGGAATTTCCTCGAGGGCAAAGCGGTGTGAGGCGAGATGGCAGTGTGAATCGGTCAGCATGATGGGGAACGATGCAGGGCGGTTAGAAATGCGGCGACTTTTTTGAAATCTTTTACACCGGGGGACAGCTCGGCACCGGAGGCGATGTCGAGGGCGGCGGGTTGGACGCTCATCACGGCGAGGCCAGCGTTTTCTGGGACGATGCCGCCAGCGAGAATGATGGGGAGGTGCGGATGGTCTCTGCGGAAATCCGAGGCGACTTCCCAATCGAAGACTTCGCCAGTGCCGCCGTAGATGCCGGGGGCGTGGGCGTCTAGCAGGATGGCGGCGGCTCCGTATTCGTTGGCTCGTGCGAGATCGGCGCGGGTTTTTACGCCGATGGCTTTGATGAAAGGGATACCTGCGTCGCGAAATGCGGCGGCGTCTGCGGGTGTCTCGTCGCCGTGGAGCTGGATCACGTCGAGGAGGCCATCTCGGACTAACTGAAGTGGGAGTCCGGGCGGCTCGTTGACGAAGACGCCGACGCGGAGAATTTTTTCATCGAGGTCGCGCAGCCAAGTCGCGTTTTCGGGCGCGAGGTAGCGTTTTGATTTCGGCCAGAAATTTATCCCGAGAGCATCCACTTGGAGGGTGACGAGTTGATGGGCGTCTTCGTGCGTGGTGACGCCGCAGATTTTCAGGGAGGTGATGGCGGGATCGAGGAAGGTTTCTAAGAGGAACATGGTGGTAGAGAAGTTGTACCGAGACGCCGCAGCCTAGAAGGCTAGAGGTCGATGTTGGAAATAACTTCGCCGATTGCATCGATGACGACACTGGTGAAGTCGATAGCATCCACGGAATCGAGGACGTTTGATAGAGTTCGGCGAATGCCAAAGGCTCCGAAGAGGATGGTGAAGACTCCCGCAACGGCTTCGAGGGCTTGGACGATGTTCGAGTCGGATGGCCAGCCGAGCCAGCCGGAGGCGATGAGTGCGATGCCAAGTAACACCATGAATAGCCGGATCGCGGCAGGCATGGTCTGCACGCGGAGTGAGAGAAGTTCCACGGGAGAAACGAGGTGGCCACGTTTTTTCGAGGCTTTTACACCGATTTTAACGGCGCGTTGTTCGATGACTTCGCGGGAGAGTGGCATGATTTGGAGAGAGTTGTGGCGAGACGCGCCGCAGCTACTTGAGGGTGTCGCGGCACCAGGTTAGGGCCATGAGGGCGTAGCCGGTGCCGTAGGCTTGGTGGTAGTCGTAGAGCGGATAGTCCCACCATGAGCCGTCTTTTTCTTGGCGTTCTAGCAAGATGGCGGCGAGGCGTTTGGCGTAGGCGGCGTGTTGTTCTTTGGGGAGGAGTTTCACGGACTCGGTGAAATAATAGATGCCGTAGTAGTAGAAATAACCGGCGATGCGGAATTGTCCCTCGTGGGGGACGGGGCGTTTGCGCACATTGCTGAGGAAACCTTCGCGGGCGAGGAAACGGTCGGCCCAAGTGGTGAGGACTTCGTCGGTGATGGCTTTTTCCCCGAAGATGCGGAGGGCGGCGTTGCAGGATTGGGAGCGGGCGAGGGAGCCTGCTGGGAGATTGATGTCTGCCCTTGGGCGCATCCGGTGGGGAAAGGAATAGGTGTATGAGAAATCTGGCGTGCGCTGGGCATTGATGCTGGCGATGGAGCGGGTGACGAGTTTGTCGCTGAGTTTCGCACCCATGACGGTGCGGGCTTGGTCCATGGCGAGCAGGACGGTGGCGGTGGTGAAAGCGGTAGGAAGACCGGTGGGTTTTTGGGTGGTGAGGTTGTCGAAGAGATCGAGGTAGCCCCAGCCGCCGTTCACGTCTTCGTAGCGGTTGACGAGTTCGATTTGTTCTTGGCTGAGACGCAGCCACTCGGCTTTTTTTGTGGGATCGGTCTCGCGCAAATAGAGACGACTCATGGCGCGGAGTCCGTAGGCGTGACCCCAGACGTTGTAGGTGGTCGTCTGGTCGGCGCGGCGGAGTTTGGGAAGCTCGGCGGCGGTCCATGCGGCGGCTTTTCCGATGGCGGTGGCGACTTCGGGGCGCGGATCGGCTGAGTCGATCAGCCCTGAAAGCGCCAGTCCGGAAGCACCCGCTAGGTAGGCGTGATGGGCACCGGGAAGCGGGGCGTAAATGTTGAGCTGTTTGGTGCGCTTCGGGCTGCCCCATGAGCCGTTTGGGTTTTGGTGGGTGAGGAGGAAATCGACGCCTCGCTTGATGGAGAGGTCGATTTCTCCTGCGAAGACGCAAGACTGCAAGACACAAGACGCAAGAGAAGAAAGGAGGAGGCGGCGCATGGTCTGGAGCGGGGAGCTTAGAGTGTCACTTCTCAGGCACCAGAATGACTTGGCCGATTTCGAGGCCGGAGAGGATTTCGGTGAGTCCTTCGGAAATGCGGCCACGTTTGATGGGGCGAGGTTCGGTTTTACCGTCGGCGAGTTTGACTTGGACGGTCCAGCCAGTGGGGCCGTAGGTGAGGGATTTTTCGGGGACGGCGATGGCGGCGGGCTGTTGGTAGGAAACGAGGTGGATTTGGGCGGCGGCTCCGGCGGCGGGTGTGAGGTCTTTGGGCCAAGTGGCGGAAAAATCGGCGCGGTAGGTGCCATCGGGGCCTGGGGTGGTGGCGAGTTTGAGGAGCTTGACGGGGATTTCCATATCCTCGCGACCGGGTAGGGTGGCGATGCCGCTGAGGTCGGGTTTGAGGGAGTGGGCGATGGCGTCGTTGAGGAATGAAACGAGGCTGAGTTTGGAATTGCCGGGGATGAAGGTGGCAAAGGCGGTGTGCAGTGGTGGCTGGCCGTGGAGGACGAGGGTTTCGGCGATTTTTCCGGTTGTCCAGCGGCCTTGGTCGATGGGGCCGTGGTAGAAATAGCCGTCGGCGGGGGCTTTGATTTCGAAAACGGTGCGGTCGGATTCGAGATTGGCGAGGTCTTGTTTGGCGCGTTGATGGTCGGTTTTGAGGGCGGCGAGTTTGAGTTTTCCTTGCTCGATGGAGCGGGGGATTTCGGCTTCGGCTTTTTTCAAACTGAGGGCGGTGTCGCGTTCTTTTTCGGCGAGGTTTTTTGCCTCGCGGGGGAGGGAAACGCCGAGGGTGCGCTTGTGGTCGAGCGTCTCCATGCGGAGGGCGAACTCGGCAGCGGCGACGGCGTCTTGCTGGCGGACGAGGATGATTTCCTCGGTCTCTTCCGTGATGTCGTCGGCCTGATACATCTTCGAGAGCTGGCGGAGTTCTTCGCGCTGGTTGCCGAGGATTTGTTCGCTGCGTTTGAGGGCTTGGGCGGCGGTTTCTTCGGCAGATTTGCGACGGGTTTTGGTGAAATAGGCGTGCTCTTCGGCGGCGATTTCGGCAGCGCGCTTCAGGGATTCGAGGCGATCGGCGGCAGTGTCTTGGAGGATTTTTTGGTCGAGTTCAGCCTGCTGGAGGGCGAGGGTGCCGGACTCGAGGGCGAGACGGGAGTCGGTGAGTTTTTTGTCAATTTGCTCGGAATCGAAACTGACGAGGATTTCGCCTTTGGTCACTTGGGCACCGTGCGGGGTGATGCGGGTGATTTTGAAATCGGCCCAGACCTTGGGATCTAGCCGGATGAGGGTGATTTCTCCGGTAGGAAGAGCGGCGGCGGTGAAAGATTTCCCGACGATGAAGGGCTTCGTCTCGATGGTGATTTCACCGGCATGGGAGGCGGCGGCGATGAGGGCGGGGAGGAGATGGATGGGTGTGATGCGGGCCATGGGACGGCGCACTCAAGCACGCGATCTGGGAAAGATCAATCCGCTGCTTTGCCTTTCCGCGCGAGCCAGATGGGGAGGAAACGGGGTTTTCTGGCGTTGGGCGAGGATGGGACAGTGAACTCGGCCACCTCGAAGCCGGAGCCTTGGAGGCGGCGGGTGAGGTTGGCGACGTGGCGCGAGCCGGCGATGGCGAGGAGGCCGCCTTGTTGGAGGGCTTCGTAAGCGGCGGAAACCCAGCGGCGTTCGTCGATCCAAGTGCGGTTGCGCGGGCCGGTGGGTGAGGCGTCGAGGTGGACTAAAATGGCGTGAAGCAGGCCAGCGTGGCGGATGAGGCTTTGCGGGCCGCAGTCGTTTTCCAGGGAAATACGCGGGTCGGTGAGTAGTGGGCTGTCTGGGATGTGGGCGCGGTGCCAATCGGTGAGGGCGGCGAGTGGCTCGGCGACGATGAGGTTGGCGCGTTTCTGCGGTAGCTCACGGGCGACGGCGGCGATGGTGTGGCCGAGACCGAGGCCGCAGAACCAGATTTGCGGTTGGCGGGCGGGGCGAAATGGGGCGCAGGCGAGGCGGGCGAGTTCTTCTTCGGCGGCCTGAGTCGCGGGGCCGCAGATTTGTTGGCCGTGAACTAAGAGGGATTTCCGGCCATCGTGTTCTTGGAGGGCGAGGATGTTGCCGTCGGCGAGTTCGGTTTCTGCGAGAGTGATGCGTGGTTTCATGGGGCGTGCGGTAGCGGATGATGCGGCGGGTGTCCAGTGATGGTGGAAATTTGGTTTAGTCGGCCAGCTTCATGCGAAAAAAACCCCAGCCTGCTGGCCGGGGTTCTTTTGGTTTTTTCAGTAGGGGTGAGAAGCCAGAGCTTCTCGGAATCACAGGCTGCCCTTGAGGACGGACGAGGGCTTGAATCCTACCGATTTCGAGGCAGCAATTTTCATGGCTTCTCCGGTTTTGGGATTGCGGCCTTGGCGTGCGGCACGTTTTTTGACCTCGAAGGTTCCAAATCCAATGATTTGGACTTTTTCATCTTTCTTCACGCCTTGGGCGATGGAAGAGAGAACGGCTTCGAGAGCGTCGTCGGCAGCGCGCTTCGTAGCGTCTTTTCCGAGGGCGATTTGGATGGCATCAATGAGTTCAGCTTTATTCATGGCAGCGACGTTTCTGCGAACGTGCTCGGGGGTTGGCAAGTTAAAATCTGTGTGAGTTCTGGCGAAAATTTTCCAAGCACTGCTTGACTTGCAGGGGATTCGCGGAGCCGTAGCGAGCGGAAATAATGTCCAAGAATGGATCATTTTTCTGATAGTTTCTGATAGCGGATGAAGCACGAAAGAGCGGACATCGAAGACCTGAGTGCGGTTTTGGTGAAAAAGCTGGCCGGGATTGCTGGGTGACGGAGGTGGCTAAAAATGGCTGAGTTATCGGCAAAATGAGGTTTTTTTCGAGCTTGTGAAATTTTTCACAAATAGAACTTGCGGAGGTTGGCGACGATCCTTTAAAGACCGCCGCGCCCGGAATTTGCGGGTCATTTGGATGCGTTTATTTTGCACTATTTTCCTCGTTTGGTTGTCCGCAGTGATTTCCGCGTCTGCGGCGTCCAGTGGACATGATCATCTCCCGCCCTACGCCGAAGAAATTCTGACGGTCGGCCCTTTCGTGGTGACGAATTCGATGTTGATGGTGTGGATCGTTGCGGCATTTGTGATCGTGGTTGCACAGCTTGCGACACGCAAATTGACTTTGATCCCGAGCGGGCTTCAGAACCTCGTCGAGTGGCTGGTGGAGAGCCTGTATGATTTCCTCGGAACGATTCTGGGCAAAGAGCTTGCGAAGAAGACCTTCTGGTTTTTCGGAACGATTTTTATCCTGATCCTTTTCACCAACTGGTTCGGACTCATCCCCGGAGTTGGTACGGTCGGCTGGCAATTGTCGGGTTCAGGTGCTGATTCGCACGACACATTCCGCCCATTTTTACGCGGTGGAAATGCGGATATGAACATGACTGCGGCGATGGCGTTCACGTTCGCTGTGCTGTGGTTCTACTGGGCGATCACGGAGAATGGCTTAAAAGGATTTTTCGCTCACATCTTCGCGCCGAAGGGAAAATTCGACGGAATCATGGCAGTGGCGATGTTGTTGGTTTTTGCCTTTGTCGGCGTTTTGGAGGTCATCTCGATTCTCTTCCGCCCGGTCGCCCTTTCGTTCCGACTTTATGGAAACATTTTCGCGGGTGAAAACATCCTCGAAAACATGACCATCATGGGTGGCAAATGGCTCGGCTGGTTGCCGCCGCTTCCCTTCTACTTTCTTGAGCTGCTCGTCGGCTTGATTCAGGCACTGGTCTTTATGCTGCTGACCTCCGTTTTCCTCAAACTCATCTGCGACCACGGCGATCATCACGACGACAAAGATCACGGTCACTGATTCCCGAATTTCCCGACTTCGACCATGGAAGAAACCGTGGGAGGCGGTAAAACCAACAACCAAACTACTAGATAAAATGATCACTCCAATCCTCGCCGAACTTTCCGGCAACATGCACGTTGCATTCGCAGCCATCGGCGCCGCCATCGGCATCGGCCTTCTGGGTGCCAAAGCTGCTGAAGCCACGGGCCGTAACCCAGGTGCTGCCGGTAACATCCTCACACTCTCCATCATTCTTGCCGCTCTGATCGAAGGCATCGTGTTCTTCGCGATCTTCCTCGCCAAGTAATGCTGTTTTAAGCCTGAGCCGACATCGCGCGGCTCAGGCAATTTTCCTGACTTAATTTGATTTCTCGCAACGACTACCCACGATGATTTCTACTTTCGACATTCTAGCCGCAGCAGCCACCCAAGTTGAAGCCGAGGGCGGTGCCTTGGGGGAAATCACGAGAACTTTCAACATCACCTGGCCGCTGTTCCTTTCGCAGTGCGTCAGTTTCATCATCGTCGCAATCCTGCTCAAGAAATTCGCCTTTGGACCGATCCAAGCGATGCTTGAGCAACGCCGTGAGCGCATCGCCGCCGGTGAAGAAAAGCTCAAACTCATCGAGAAACAACTCGCTGATTCCGAAGCGACGACCGCCGCCGCCATCGCCAAAGCAAATGACGAGGCCGTCCGCATGATTAACGAGGCGAAGCAAGGTGCCGCCACTTTCACCGAGCAGAAAACCCAAGAGGCCATCTCCAGTGCCCAACAAATTTTGTCGAAAGCCGAAGCAGCCGCTAAAGCTGACCGCGAGCGTCTCAGTGCCGAACTCAAGCGCGAGTTCGGTCGCCTCGTCGCCGCGACCACTTCCCAAGTCACTGGCAAGGTGCTCACCGCAGAAGACCAGCAGCGCATCAACGAAGACGCGCTCGCCCGAGTCGAAGCCTGATTTTCCTTTTTCGCCCTACTTTTCATGAAGATTTCAAAAACCGCCGCCGCCGCTGCCCGCCGTTTGTTTGGGCTTTGCCAAACGGGTGGCCGGCTCGATGAAACGAAGCTGCGCTCGGTCATCGCGAAGATCGTCGAAGCCAAACCGCGCGACTACAAAGGCATCCTCACCGCGCTTCAGCGGCTCACGCGCCTCGAACTCGCTCGCCGCGAAGTCACCATCGAGAGTGCCGTGGAAATGGACGAAGCCACCCGCGCCCGCGTCGCTTCCGGCCTTGCCAACCAATACGGCCCAGACCTCGTCCTGAGCTACCAAGTCACTCCCGCCCTCCTCGGTGGACTTCGCATCCGCGTCGGCAATGACGTTTTCGACGGCTCCGTCCAGAACCGTCTCGACCGCCTCGCCGCCGCATTCTAATTCCTTCCTATTTTTTAAACTGATTACTGAAAACTCGCCATGAGCAGCATCCTCCAAGAACTCGAACAACAGATCGCCGGCATCACGTCCTCCGTCGAAAAAACCAATGTCGGCACCGTCCGCAACGTCGGTGACGGCGTGGCCAAAGTCGAAGGACTCTCCGATGTCATGCTCAATGAGATGATCGAGTTCGGTGGCGGCGTGACTGGCATGGCGCTCAACCTTGAAGAAAGCGAAGTCGGCGTCGTGCTTTTGGGTGATTACGCCGCAGTTAAAGAAGGTGCCGAGTGCCGCACCACGGGGAAACTTCTCTCCGTTCCCGTCGGCGAAGGCGTTCTTGGCCGCGTGGTCAACGCTCTCGGCGCCGCCATCGACGGCAAAGGCGACATCGTTCCCGCCGCATTTTACCCGATGGAAAAAATCGCGCCGGGCATCATCAAGCGGAAGTCCGTCAGCGTCCCCGTGCAAACCGGCATCATGTCCATCGACGCGATGATCCCCGTCGGTCGTGGTCAGCGCGAGCTCATCATCGGCGACCGCGCCACCGGAAAAACCACCATCGCGGTGGACACCATCATTTCCCAAGCCCAGCAAAACAAAGCTGCGGAGCAAGGTAAGCTCCAGAACCACAAGCCGATGTATTGCATCTACGTCGCCATCGGCCAAAAACTCTCGAATGTCGCTCGGATCAACAAGATCCTCGAAGACGCCGGTGCCATGGAATACACCACCATCGTCTCCGCCTCTGCGTCCGACGCCGCCGCCATGCAATACCTCGCGCCCTACGCCGGTTGCGCCATCGCCGAGTATTTCATGGATCAAGGCAAAGACTGCTTGATCGTGTTTGACGACCTTTCCAAGCACGCCGTCGCCTATCGC
>JANOQR010000183.1:0-23778 GCA_031414935.1 Luteolibacter sp. | reverse complement strand
GTGTCACTGTCACCGCCGAGGGAAATGGCTATGCGTATGGCGTTTTCGAAATCTGAGGATTCCAAAAAAGCGATGATGGCTTCAGGAACGGAGCCTTCGCAGCTTACATCGAAGGCATAGACAGGCCGGATTTCTGCAATCGTTCGGTCCAAGTTGTAGCCGAAATTCTCGCCGATGTAGTCGCGGATCTGGAGTTTGGAGCTGCCAGTTTTTGCGAGAAAAACCGCTGCTGTCACGGCCTTCGCACCTTTGATTCCGTGCGGATGATTGTGGGTGACTTCGGCACTGCGTTCGGCCTCTACGAGTGCCCAATCCAAATCCTGAGCCACCCAAGCGATGGGGCTGACTCGCATGGCAGAACCATTTCCCCAACTGTTGTAAGGTGCGGGATCGCTAGAAATCATCCATTCGCGGAAACTCGCACCATACCCCGCGTGAGGGTAGTTCCGTCCGAATTGGCGATACACTTCTGCATACGAGCCACCGAAAATGAAACGATCCGCCGTGGCGAGGGTGAGCACGGTGTCGTCGGTGAAAGTCGAGCCATGCGCGAAGATCGGGCAGCTCTCGGATTTGAAGCTGTGGCGCTCGTAGGTAGAACCCGCGATGTCTCCGATGATGGCTCCGAACATGGTTGGGCGAGGAAACTTGGTGAGATGTTCAGGCTCTTGATTTGGTAGCAGGGCTACTCTGCGATAATCTTGATGTTTGAAGTGCTTGGGGAGTCTTGCACAGCAACTTGACTCGTCTTCTTGAGAGCATTTCGCGCTTCGCTTTCCTCGACTTGATTCCCCTGAAAATGAAATGCGAGTATGGGCATCACTGCTGGACCTGAAATCATGCTACCTTGCGACTCTGCGGAGACATCGACTCGAAAGTAGTCACACTTACCGGGTTTTGCAGAAAAGTGGACCAAGCGACCTCCAGCCAACAATTGATGAGTGCCGGATGGTGTTTCTAAACACATGAACTTCCCATTGGGCAACTCTCCCTTGCTTCTTCCATCAAGAGAAACTCGCGAGTTCACTGAGGCACCCAACAAACGAGCAGGCCGATAGACATAAATCAGAGCCTTGTTCCTTGATGGATTAAAACTCGCTGCAATTGCCGCTTCAGCGGGTGCAGGTTTGATTCCACACGACGTGAAGAGCAGTGAGGCGCCGACTGCTGACAAAAACAGGAAGGTAAAATGCTTCATATATTCGATAGGTTTAGTTCTGACTGAAGTATTTGGCGGCGGAATTAATTCGCTGACGAAGTCTATTCTACGACTTCTTGTGGCCATCTCTGTAGCTTCTGGATTCTCATTCAATTCATCTGCACCCAAAGATGTCGTAGTTCACAGTCATTCAAGTTTCCATGCCTCTGAAGCGTTGACGCCAACGAGCAGATCTTTGAATTCTTATTTTCATCCACAACGTGAAGCACCTCATCCAATTTCCAAGAGGAGTTCGGAGCTTGGGTGAGATCAGATATCCAGCCGTTCACTTTTTCGTGCCAATGTTGAAAACTGTGTTCCTGCACAAAAGCGATCATAGCGACGAAGGCGTGGGTGGCTCCATGATGGCCAAATTTGAATCGCTGCATGCCACCTGTAGTTCCGGGTTCGGTGATGACGTATTCGCGCTCATCACGATCTTTGCCTTTCGGTGTGGGCAGGCGTTTACACTCGATGGGGAAGAGCGCGTCGAATTGACTGTGTCTCCGGCCTTGGATGTAAATTACAGCGGCGCGAGGTTTTACGGTGAGATCAATCTTTCGGCCAGCATGTGTTTCGTCGCTTGTTTCCCTCGAAAATTGGACGTGGCTCCATGTCTCCGAGTCATAAACAGCACTGTTGAGGTGGTCGCAGAGGTTCTCGGTTAAGGCTGTCTCGCTTTGTTTTTCGGGTCGATCAGGATGGTCGCGCCAAAAAGGCAATTGCTCGGAGATGAAGTTCACCAGTTCATGTTTCGCCGTGTTGCGTAAGTGAATCTCCCGGTCGAGGCGACCTGATTGAACTTGGTAGGAGTTGGCTGCCAGCATGATCGCAAGAAGTTAAAATCCCTGCTGGGCTAAATCCGCGAGGGTTTCGTCGGCATCGCGCAAGGCCACGGAACGAAGCCAATATCGCAATCGGTTTGGCTTCAGGAGATAGATAAAGGCACCATCATAAATTCGTGCGATTCTTGTGATATTAAGTCCGCCGCCGCGCTTCTCACGCAAGAGAGCATCCACTTTGTCCTTCAGCTCGTCCGCGCCGTTCCAGTCCACTTTCCCTTTGCCGAAAATGTATGGCTGGCAAATCACGCCCGGCCAAACCTGTGGTGTCAGAGCTTGTAGCGGATTCTTTTTATAAACGCCGTTCAGGCGAGAGGTGAAAATTTCGTTGAACGCAGGAAGAGCGGGTTCTCCCATTTCCTTCATCGCGGCTGAGTCTTCGCCGAGACGGATGAGATCGCGGTAATGATCAACGATGTCGGTGATGATGATTTTATCGTGACTTGATAAGCCTAAATCGGCTGATTTCGGGTAGGGCAAAGACGTAATATCTGTTGCGGATAAAGACGTAGATCTTTGGTGAAATAGGGTAAGACTTATCGCTGCTGTATAAGCACGCAGAGGATCACTTTGCTGCCTGAACCAATCCGACAGTCGTCGCAATTCTTCTAGGTTCGTTGGATCACCACAAATTCCTAAAATCTTATCTTTATATGTCAGATAATGTTTTGTCCAAACTTGATGGTAGAGGTCGTGTTGCTGGCGAACTAAGAACATTGGAGGGCTAAACCTTCGCTCCGTATAAGCCGACTTAAACAAAATTGCTGTTTCGGTAAAAATTAACGAATCATCTATTCCTGAAGAAGTGATAGCTTCTGATGGAAGTGAAAATTTACCTGTAATATGGCTGGCTTCTTTTCTCTTTCCTGTTTTCCCGACGATGTATCCCTCCCCGTAATCCCAACCCATTTCATCGGCATACTGAGCCAGCGTCCTGAGCTTCTTCATTCGATCCGCGAAAGCAAGAACCCTTCCTCCACCGAGCAAATCACTCCTCCAAACACCATCGTTACTCACCGCAAGATCACGCGGCAGCCAGTGCATGTCGTAATAGTCGATATCGAAGCCTTGCTCCGCATCTGCACGTCCACTCCGACGGAATGTGGCGTGGAGGATTTGGCGATTGGTCGGTGCGGGCTGGGCTTCCGCTACGACGGCGATGACTTTGGTATCCGCAGAGCCTTTCTGGAAAAGACCACGCACCGAGATGAAGTCGAGGATCTCGCGGACATCCCAGCGTTCGATGAACTTACGCCGGAAGCCGAGAGACTGCTGATTATAGAGAAAGTTGTACTGCTGGAGCATCGAGAGGATGCCGCCGGGAGCGAGTATCTCCATGGACTCGTGAAGGAAAAGATAGGCGACTTGTTTGTCCGGCAAGTCCCCGTGGTCCCTTTGGTAACGGGTATAAGAACGTTTTGCGCCGTCTGTCGTGAGTTTGGAGGCGAATGGAGGATTGCCAACAATGACGCCTACCTTGTCCTTTATTTTTTCCTGCTCCCGGTTCTCAAAAAAGCATCCAGTGTGAATGAACTTCTCTTTCAATTCAGGAAAGAGCTTCATGCTAGCTCTGATCTCCATCGGCTTGAGTGCGTCGCACAAGGCAAGGCAGAGGCTGAAAGAAGCCAACTCCACGGCACCCGGTTCCAAGTCCACGCCACGAATTCGGGAAGTGAGTAATTTTTTGAGAACTGTTTGGTCCGGAAGTTTCCAGTCGTTGCGATATCGCCAATGGAGAACGAGGCGTTTGTAGGCTTCCACGAGGAAAATCCCAGATCCGCAGGCTCCATCCAGAATGACTTCATCGTTTCGCTCCAAGCGATCTAATCGCTCCCAGCTCAAAACCTCGCCTAGCATGAGGCGCACGAGAAATTGCGGCGTATAAACTGCAACCGACGGGTCTTTGACGAATAGCTGGTAGATGTGACTGATCAATTCCACCGGGAGGTCGGCAAACGAGTAACGCTTCCAGAGCGTGAGCTGACCGCTGGATTCCTGACGCCCTTCGATCAAACGCGCAAAATTTGGAAGCTGCTTGCTGGTGAGTAAGGTTTCACGTTCTTCGTCGCTAAGCACGAAAACATGTCCGTTGAAACGACCTTCCAGGTGTTCCAGCAATTCAACCAGTGCTGGTCCGTGTGCTAGAACTTGGAAAAATTTGTCTGCGTCATTTTTAAATCGCCTGAAAAACTCTTCTTCAAAAACATCCCGCTCTTCAAGGTAGGCGATGAGGACGCTCAAAATGAGAAGTTTCCGACGGAGCGGCTTTGGCAGAATCGTTCTCTTGTTTAGCTCTTCATACAGTTTCTTGACCTTGCCGATCAGGGTTTTCTGAGCTGCCAGATTGCTGGAAAGCAGTTTTTTACAAACCTGCGGATCATCCCAAAGTGTGCCGTTGCGCAAACGGTCAGCATCCCACCATGGATCGTTGGCGACAGTTGTTGCTAGCTTGAGAGTCTTGAAGGGCTTGCAAACGATCTCGCCGTTTTTTTCGAAGTCCGGACGATGTGCACAACGGAACAACTGCACCAATCCCGATGACACCCGATAAACGAGAGGAACACCGCCCCAACTCCATAACTCACGATGGCGAAGGGCGAAATCGGCATCTTCAGAGGGACCATCAGATCGATAGATGAAGGCTTGGGCGATGGCAGGCTTTCCATCGCGAGATGCCTCGAAAAAGACGGCTTGGGCTTGGTAATGCTCCGCTTTCTCCATGATCGCGACCTCTTCTGGCGGTCGCCCTTGCCGAACATAGTCAGCCACTGAGACAATGCCATCCGTGATCGCACCAGATGTGCTGCGATCAAACTCGAAAAGCCAGTCAGCTTTGGTGTTCATGCGATTAGTTGACGGGGATCAGTATGCAAATAACTTCACCTGTCCATCAAAGACTTTGAAGTTGTGAATCAAAAATCTGGGGCTGTCATTTCGATAAGCTCGCGGGCAATCAAATAGTCAGCATCTTGATCGTGGCGGTCTTGATTTCGTCCAACTTGGAGCGATCCGGCGCGGCACCTCTTGCTTGATCCGGCTTGCCGCCGCCTTTGCCGCCGGCGAGGGCGGCTAGGTCGCGGAGGAGGTCGCCGGCTTTGAGGCCGGCTGCTAGGGCGTCCGGGCCGCAGTGGGTAGCGAGGTGGAGTTTTTCGCCGTCGTCCACGATGAGCAGGGCGGGTCCGGCGAATTGCTTTTTCTTGAGGCCGTTTTGGAGTTCTTGGAGCAATGAGGCGTCGGACTCGAAGGAGACGATGATGGGTTTTCCGAGGGAAATGAGCTCGGCGAGGGATTCGTCGGCGAGGGCGGTGGCTTGGGCGGACTGGATTTTTTTGATGCGCTTCTCGGCTTCGATGGCGGCTTGCTGGGTTTCCTCAAGCGTGCGTTGGCCGTGGGCGAAGGTAGCGTTGATCTGGGAAATGTCGGCTCGCTCGGCGAGCATGGCGTCCATGATGTAGGGGAAATCGCTGACGGTCAGAGTTTCTTCGCTGAGACTGGTGAGTTTTTCGTTGGCGGCTTGGAGTTTGGCGCGGGCGAGCTTGAGTTCTTGGGACCATTTCTCGACGGATTCGTTGAGGTAGGCCCAAGCGGACTCGCCGCAGACGGCTTCGATGCGGCGGACACCGGAGGCGATAGCGCCCTCGGATTTGATTTTGAAAAGGCCGATCTCGCGGGTGTTGCGGACGTGGGTGCCGCCGCAGAGTTCTTGGGATGGGCCGTTGAGTGCGTGGGGTTCGCCGCCGATCTGGACGACGCGGACGAGGTCGCCGTATTTGTCGCCGAAGAACTGCATGATGTCGGCGCGGGATTTGATGTCGGCGTGTTTTACCTCGGTCCAGGAAACGGACATTTCCTGTTTGATGGCACCGTTGACCATTTCTTCCATGAGCGTGAGTTGCTCGGCGGTGACGGGTGCGCTGTTGAAATCGAAGCGCAGGCGGTGTTCGTCCACGGAGGAGCCTTGCTGGGAAGCGTCTGCGGAGACGGCCTCGTGGAGTGCCCAGTGGAGAAGGTGAGTCGCGGTGTGGTGGGCCTCGATGAGGCGGCGGCGGGTGGTGTCGTGGCGTAAGATGACTTTGTCGCCGATCTTGAATGGATGAGTAATTATTGAAAAAGGAGGCTCAAGTCGAGTCTCGCCAGGATTGAGTTTCATCAGTTCTGCTGAGGAGATGATGTGAGCGCGGGCTTTGCCGATTTGTTGGATGCCGGTGATGGAGATGCTGGGACTGGAAGTCCCTGCCACTACTTGAAGAGTGCCGGTGTCGCCGGATTGGCCGCCCATCTCGGCGTAGAAGACGGTTTTGTCGGTGATGAGGAAGAGGGCGTCTCCTTGGGGGTGGATTTCTAAAATGGTGGCTTCCACGGTGTCATTCTCGAAGCCGGTGAATTCGGTGACGGCTTCGGTGGCGATATCGAGGGCGCGGACGATAGAGGATTTTTGGGCGGCGCGGGAGCGTTCTTGCTGTTGCTCCATGAGAACATTGAATTCACTAACATCAACGCATAGTCCGCACTCGGCAGCCATGAGTTCAGTCAAATCCAGAGGAAATCCAAATGTGTCGTAGAGTACAAATGCGGCTTGTCCTGTGAGGGTTTTTTCGTAATTTCCGTTCTCCAGTTTATTCCACGAAACTCCACCCAAATCTTTCCCGAGCCCTTTTGATGTGGCTATTCCGCAATCGGAATCACTTTCAATTTCCGATGCCATCGAGGAATAAGCGCTGAAAAGAGCAATCCCTCGATCTAGTGTTTGGTTGAAGCTGGTTTCTTCTTGCTCAAGCGTTTGATGCACGATGTTCTGTCGAGTTTTCAACTCAGGGAAAACTCCACCCATCTCAGCGACGAGCGTTTCCACGAGCGCACCGAAGAATGGCTTTTCTCCGGAAAATCCGAGTTGGCGGCCATATTTCACCGCACGACGAAGAATTCTACGGAGGACGTAGTTTCTGCCGTTGTTGCCGGGCATGATGCCGTCGGCGATGGAGAAACTGAGCGTCCGCAGGTGGTCGGCGATGACGCGGAAGGCGATGGCGGTTTTCATTTCCTCATCAAAGAGGGAACGGTCGGCGCCGAGGGCGGGGTAGATGTTGACGTAAGTTTTTCTGCTGAGTTCCTCCAGTTTGCGGAAGATGGGTTGGAAGACGTCGGTGGCGTAGTTAGACGGCTTTTTCGAAAAGTCGGTGAAGCCGTTGGTGTTCTGGATGATGGAACAGGCGCGCTCGAAGCCCATGCCGGTATCGACGTGTTTGGCGGGGAGTTCGCGGAAAGTGCCGTCGGCCTCGGCGTTGTATTGGATGAAGACGAGGTTCCAAATCTCGATGCAGAGGTCGGAGTCGTTGTTGACGAGGTTTCTGCCGGTGACGGGATTTCCCTCGGGGGTGAGATCGACGTGGAGTTCGGAGCAAGGGCCGCAGGGGCCCGTTTCGCCCATCATCCAGAAGTTGTCTTTGACGTTGCCGTGGACGATCTGAACGGCGGGATCACAGCCTTTTGAAATGAAGAGCGCGGCCCAGATGTCGTAGGCTTCTTGGTCGAAGTTTCCGGGATCGCCTTCTTTCGGCGCGTAAACGGAGGCGTAGAGGCGGTGGGCAGGAAGGCCCCAACGCTCGATGACGAGTTCCCAAGCCCACTGGATGGCTTCTTTTTTGAAATAGTCGCCGAAGGACCAGTTCCCAAGCATTTCGAAAAACGTGTGGTGATAGGTGTCGTAGCCGACATCCTCGAGGTCGTTGTGTTTCCCGCCGGCGCGGATGCACTTTTGGGTATCGGCGGCGCGGGGTGGCGAGTAAGGAGCTTTTTCGACGCCGAGGAAATACGGGACGAAGGGGTTCATCCCGGCGTTGGTGAACAACAGGCCGGGCGACTGCGGGAGCAACGAGGCGGAGGGGACGATGGTGTGCTGTTTTTCTGAAAAGAAATCGAGGAAACTCTGGCGGATCTCGGCGGATGTCATGGGCGCGGTTTTGGGGAAATAAATCGGAGCGAGACGCTCCTTGCACGGTCTGGAGCAGGACGTTCCAGCCACGGACGCGGGAAGATGCGTGAGGGCCGGGGGCGGTGTAAAGTCTTTGGCAGACTTTAGAGGCTATCTGAAAAAAGGTTGGCACCTCGAAAGCTGAAACTCTTCAATCCTTGTGGGTGACGGGTAGGACTTATCTCCGCTTTCTACTATCCGGCACATTGGAAGCTGTCCCAATCGCAAGCACCCCTCGAACCGACACTTGCTCTCCGCCAGCTCATCCCCTAGACACACCGCCGATGAAACGCCGACTCGCTCTCCTATCCCTCGTCCTTTTCCCTCTCCTTGCAAATTGCGAACCTGCAAAAGAAGCGGAAAAACCCACTCCAACCCCAGCCGCCGCCGCGAAACCTGCTAAGGTCCGCATGAAAACCAGCATGGGTGACATCGTCCTCGAACTCAACGCGGAGAAAGCCCCGATCACCGTCGAAAACTTCCTCGGCTACGTGAAAAAGAAGCACTACGACGGAACCGCATTTCACCGCGTCATCGACGGATTCATGATCCAAGGCGGCGGATTCACCGTGAAAGACGGCATGCTCTCGGAAAAAGAAACCGGCAAAGGCATCGTCAACGAGAGCAAGAACGGCCTCAAGAATGACCGTGGCACCATCGCCATGGCTCGCACCAACGATCCTAACAGCGCAACTGCCCAGTTTTTCATCAACGTCGTCAACAACGACATGCTGAATTTCCCGAACAACAACGGTTACGCGGTCTTTGGGAAAGTGACCGAAGGCATGGACGTGGTGGACAAAATCAAAGCCGTGAAAACTGGCTCGAAAGCCCCACTCGGTGGCGATGTGCCACTTGAAAACGTGATGATTATTTCCGCCACTGCCGAGTGACGCGCCTCGTTCCCACGCTTTCATGCAACTCTGGCTCTGCCCGCTGATCGCCTTTCTGCTGGGCTCCATCCCATTCGGGCTAATCATCGCTAAGGCGAAAGGCATCAACATCCGCGAGCACGGCTCGGGCAACATCGGCGCGACCAACGTGCTGCGGGTCGTGGGGAAAAAATACGGCATCACCTGTTTGCTGCTGGATCTGCTCAAGGGCTTCATCCCCGTGCTGCTTGCGGTCAATCTGATCGTCATCCAAGGCAAAGCCAACGGCCCGCTCCACATCGACGCGCTGGCGCAATTTGCTCACACGCTGCCCGCGTCAGAACAATTTCTCGGCCAGCTCATCCACGTCCTCACCGCCCTAGCGGCCATCCTCGGTCACAACTACTCGCCGTGGGTCGGCTTTCGCGGCGGCAAAGGTATCGCCACCTCCGCAGGCGTGCTGTTAGCTCTGATGCCAGCGGGCGTCGGATTGCTACTCATCGTCTGGTTGTTCGTTTTTGCGATCACCCGTTATGTCTCGCTGGCCAGCATCATCGCCGCCGTCACGCTGCCGATGATTACCCACTACGGCGCGAGATTTCACCACGTAGGAAATGATAAATCGCTGCCGACCTTGTGGGAAGCGGGCGTCTGGAACAAACCGCTGTTTTTCTTCACCCTCGTCGTCGCCCTGCTCGCCGTCTGGAGGCATCGCAGCAACATCCAGCGCCTACTCGCCGGGACGGAGAACCGCTTCAGCCGCAAGCCGAAATCTAACTCTCATGCCTGAGCACACCTTCACATCCGCCGCCATCGTCGGCTCAGGCTCCTTCGGCATGGCCATCGCGAAGTTACTCGCACCAAAACTCGACTCCATCGTCCTGATAGGCCGCGATCCCGATACCGTCGCCGCGATCAACTCCACTCACAAAAACCCGCACTACCTCGAACAAGTCGTCCTCGACGAAAACGTCCGAGCCACCACCGATCCCGCCGAGGCAAGCAAGCATCCGTTAGTCATCTTTGCCGTCCCCACCTCCGCCACGCGGGAAATGGCAGAGACTCTCCGAGAAACCGGCCTACCAAGTCACGCCATCCTACTTTCCTGCGCGAAAGGCATCGAGAAATCCACCGGTGAGCGCATGAGCCAAGTCCTCCGCGACGTGTTCCCGGAAAACCCCGTCGCCATTCTATCCGGCCCGAACCATGCCGAAGAAATCGCCGCTGGCATGGCCACCTGCGCGGTCATCGGCTCCAGCGACCACGCCCTCGCCGTGCGCCTCCAAGAACTTTTCACGCTCCCCCATTTCCGCTCCTACACCAGCGACGATCTCGCAGGAATCGAGTTCGGCGGTGCAGTGAAAAACGTCTATGCCATCGCTGCTGGCATGGCTCACGGACTCGGTCTCGGTGACAACGCCGTCGCCGCTCTCGTCACCCGCGCCCTCGCAGAAATGACCCGCCTCGGCGTCGCTCTCGGTGGCCGAATCGAAACATTTTCCGGCCTCTCCGGCGTCGGCGATCTCATCGTCACCTGCTTTTCCGAGCACTCGCGCAACCACCGCGTCGGCCTCGCACTCGGCAGCGGAAAATCGTTAGAAGAAGCCGTCGCCGCGCTCGGCATGGTCGCAGAAGGCGTGCCTAACACTCTTTCCATTTACGAAGCCGCCCGCCGTGCCGATGTCCGCACGCCCATCATCGACTCCGTTTACGCCATCCTCTATCAGGGGAAATCCGCACCTCTCGCAATGAAGGAACTCCTCACTCGCGACCCCCGCCCCGAACACAGCGCATCATGACTGAAATCATCGACCTTTTCCTCCATCTCCCCAAGCACCTGGAGACCTTCATCAACGCCCACGGCATGTTGATCTACGCGCTGCTCTTTCTCATCATTTTCTGCGAAACGGGCCTCGTCATCACCCCTTTCCTGCCGGGTGATTCGCTGCTCTTCGCCATCGGTGCGCTCGCCGCGAAAGAGGGTTCCAGCCTCAACATCTGGATCGCGGCCGCCATCCTGCTGGTCGCCGCCATCCTCGGCGATACCGTGAACTACTGGATCGGGCGCAAGTGCGGTAGCTGGATGATGCGAAAATTTCCCAAAATCGTGAAGCCCAGTCACATCGAGAAAACCAACGAGTTTTTTGTCCGCTACGGCGGCAAGACGATCATCATCGCCCGCTTCGTCCCCATCGTGAGAACCTTCGCACCCTTCGTCGCAGGTTCGGGTGAAATGGATTATCGGCGCTTCATGTTTTTCAACGTCACTGGTGCCTTGCTGTGGGTCGGTCTCATCCTTCCGTGCGGCTGGTTTTTCGGAAACATCCCCATCGTCCAAAAGAACTTTGAACTCGTGGTGTTAGGAATCATCGGCGTCTCCATCCTGCCCATGGTCATCGAGATCGCGCGGGCGAAGATGAAGAAGAAAGAGATGCCGTGAGCGGATGGCTGAAGATCATCAGCAGGATGAAACGGTTGCCGGAGAGATGCAAGATGGGGAAATTTAAACCACTAAAGACACGAAGATTCACGAACAAGAATGAGTTAGATTTGGATTATCATTCATCGTTAAGTGAGAAATTCAAAAATTATAAACACTCAAATCTTAGTGTTTTTTGTGTCTTTCGTGGTTTCTTTTTTCTCAGATAGCCTAGTTTATTTCTTCTTCGCCAGCGATTCGAGATAGTCTAGCAGGCTGGCGAATTCGTGGACGGTCATGCTGCTGGCGAGGCCGGGCGGCATCATGGAAATCGGGAGTTTATCGCGCTTGGTGATGTCTGCGGTTTTCAGAGTAGATTCTTGGCCGGCGATGTTGCGGACTTTAATTTCTGCGGAGCTTTCTAGGGTGACGAAGCCCATTTGCTGGCTGCCGTCTTTGAGGGTGAACATCTCGGTGGCGAAGCCTTGGGCGATGGTTTTTTGTGGATCAATGATGTTGGTGACGAGATCGGCGCGGCCATAAGTTTGGGCGATGTTGCCGAGGTATGGGCCTTTTTGGACCTCGCTCGCGCTCACGGCGTGGCAGGCAACACAGGTCTGGCGGGCGAACATTTGCTCGCCGATGGCGAGGTCACCTTTGGTTTTGAGGACAGCGCTGACGACCTCATCGGGTTTGAGGGTTCCGACTAACGGAGATTTATCCGGTGCTTTCTTATCGAGTCTGAAGGCTTTGACGGTGAGCGCAGCTTCGGCGGCGACGGCGGAATCTGGATCGCTTGCGGCGGCGAGAATTTTATCATCCATACTGCGGAAATTCGTTAGACGCATCGCGGTGAGAAGCTGGGCACGGCGCTTGGGTTGCGCCCAACCTTGATCGACGGCTTTCTTGGTGAGTTCGCGTGACTCGGGGCTGCCTTGATTTCGCACGCTCAGGGCCAGCACGGCGGCATCCGCCCAAATCGCAGCCGGACCCTGCATTTTCTCCGCGATTTCCTCTAGCACTCCATGCTGGTTTTCGAGTTTGGGTGAGGCGAGAAATGCGGTGCTTGCTGCTTTGAGATCTTTTCCTGCGTCCTTGGCGGCAGCTAATTTTACGAGGCCATCGAGTGTGGCGATGCAACCCTCTTTGGAATCTGTCTTGGCTAAAATGATGACGGCTTTCGAGATCGTGGCGGATGGCCAATCGCCACGCACGGCGACGATGAGGGCTGGAATTCCCTGCGCGGGGATGGTTTTTGCGGATGAGAGTTGATTGACGAGATCCGGCAGCATGGCGGGTTGTTTTTTGACGACTTCAAAAAGGCGAGCAAGGGCGTCATCTAACTCGATGCGATTTCGTGCTAACTCGGTGAGGAGTGCGGGGACGGCATCTGGAGTGGCACGCGCTAACTCGGCCTTGAGCGCGGCCTCGATCTGGGGCGTTTCACTCCATGGCTCTGGCTGATAGTAGGGACCACGGGTGTCCGGGCGGGTGCCCCATGAGTCGCCGCTCCATTTACCTTCTTGGAAATAGAGGCGGCAGAGAATGGAGGAAATTTCCGCACGGCGGGTGAGATCACGGCTGGTGGTCAGGCGGTCGGTTAGGCCTTTGACGACCTCGGGCAAGTGCATCCGCATGAGTGCTCGCGAGGCTCCAGTGCGTTCTGCTAGGGAAGAGGCGGGATTGTCTAAAACGGCGAATCCAGCATCGACAGCGCGGAGTCTCGCGAGGGCTTGAAATGCGGTGTGGGCGATGACGGGATCGCTGTCGCCGAGGGATTTCGCGATGAAAGGCGCTGCGACGAGCATGTTTTGACGAGCGGCGCCGATGATGGCTTCGAGCCGAGTCCGGGGATCGCTGCTTTTCAAACCCTCTGCATAGGGAGCGAGCGGCGCGATGGTTTTGCCTGCAGGAAGTTGGTCGAGTCCTGCGTCTGCCATGGCGCGGAGGACGAAGCGTTGGAGCTTGGGATCTTTAGCCAGGGTGGCGATGGTTTTGAGCAATGCGTCGTTGCTGCTGCCTTTCACGGCCTGCTGGGTGAGGACGTAGAGCGCGGCGACTCGGGTAGCGAGTGGTTTGTTAGGGTTTCCTGCCAGAGCGAGGATGTCAGAGTCCATGCCGTTGCCGATGATACCCGGACCGCGCAGCAAGGCACGCTGTGCTTCCAAGGTGCGGACTTGGCTGGGTGATTCTAAAATTTTCAGCAACTCTGGACCGGTCGCTTTAGAGAAATCGGGTATCGGCTCGGGCGTGTAGCCGCTGGGCGTGACGCGAACGATGTAGCCGACATCTGGTCCTTGCCATTTGAAGGTCGCACCTTTCCAACTCGCCTGATAGATCGCACTCATCCCATCGACATCAGCATCGGTCGGGCGGGTCATGCGGATGAGTTGTTGGGGCGCAGTGGTCTCTTTGAAAGTCGCACCGAAGGGTTCCAACGTATGATGCCAAAGCGCGTTGCTGCCCCAGTCGCAAGTGAGTGGGGCGTTGTTCCATTTTTCAGGGATGCCTGGCTCTGATAGGTAAGTGGAGCCGCAGCCGGAGCCTCCACCGTAGTCGGCGACGGGCTTGATGATTTCGTCGCCGAAATTGATATAGAGCCGTGGGTAGCCGTGATCTTCGAGACCCGTGAAATGGTGGAAGCGCACGTCCCATCCGCCGCCGTCATTGGTATTGTCGCGGGCGAAAAGATCGAGCAGCGGACTCACCGGTGTGCCGAGAATGTTGCGAGTGCCAGTGCTGAAAATTTCCATCCCGCTGCCATCCGGGCGGAAACGGATGACGCCTCCGTTGCGATGCTGCAAACGCCGACCATCGGTGCCGACTGCTTCGGTAAAGCCAAAATCGCCGCCAGAAATGTAGAGCCAGCCGTCGATCCCGAGGGTGAGTCCGTTGGTCGTGTGATCGGCAGCGCGGTCTTTGAAACCGAACGCGATTCCGGTGATGAGCGTTTGTTTTTCCTCCGCCACGCCATCGCCGTCTTTGTCGATGAAGCAACTAACATCGGGTGGATGGATCAGATAGAGACGATCGTGATCCCAGACCAGACCGCGCGGGGAGTCCACGTCTTTGACGAACTCGGTGACTTGATCGGCGCGGCCATCGCGGTCGGTATCGCGCAGTCTAACGATTCTGCCGCGTTTCGGATCGCGGCCTAGCGAGCCATTTCCATCGGATGAAACGTAGAGATCCCCGGCGGGTGATGCGGCGACGTAAACGGGATAGTTCGCGGCGGCGGAGTTCGCGAAAAGGCTGACCTCGAAGCCATCGGCGACTTTTACGTCCTTGAGGATTTCCTTTTCCTGCTCGGGGGTGAGTTTGGAAATAACCGGAGTGGAGTTGCCGGAAGTTTGGAATGGATCATCTGCGGCTGAGGCAAAAGCAGTGGCGATGATGGTGAGCGAGGAAACGAGGAGACGCATGTGGAGATGAGGAAAAACAGGGCGGGATTACGCGCTTTCGGGACTGGATCAATCACGGAGCTTCGAAATCATTTCACCATCATTTAAACTTAGATGGGAAAAACTCAAACCACGAAGAACCCGAAGGCTCACGATAGGGGAAGGCGCTAAAATGACGGCTTCACTCCCCCGCCCTGCTGCCGATTTAGAACGAATACATCGCGCCGAGGGAGAGGATGAAGGTGGAGCCGAAGGAGAGCTCGGCTTCTGAGCCATTGTCGCTGAGGGTGAAGTCTTCGAGGTATTGAAAACGACCGGAGGCTTGGATGGCCCAGTTTGGATTGAGCTGATAGATACCGCTGAGGCCGAGGTAGGCACCGGGAAGAATGGAGGTGTCTGAGTCGCTGCCGGAGCTGGTTTTGGTGCCGAGGCCGCCGATGGTGGTGGTGGATTGAAATTCGTAGTCACCCGAGGCGATGGCGGCGTTCAACCCGCCTTCGAGGGTCATGCTGAATTTCTGAAGGAGGGGGATTTCGAGGTAGCTGCCGAAGCTCAAGGTCGTGAGATGGACGTCGAGTTCGCGGGTACCAGCGACGAGGGCGGCAGCTCCTGCGGAAATGGAGCGGGTGGGTGCATCGCCGATGAGCGGGCCGGGACCATCGAAGGAGCCGGTGTAGGGAGCTGCGGGAGGTGTGACGCCGCCGAGCTGGAAGCGGTCGGTGAGGACGAGGGTGTCGGAGTTGAGGGTGGAGTTGTTGTCGATGTTGACATTGGCGTAGTGGAGTCCGCCGCGAAATCCCCAGGTGGCGTTGCGGGCCTGAAGGGGGCCGAAGTTGACGGCTCCCATGTCAAAGTAGGTGTATGACTCGATGCCAGATGCGTTTTCGCCGTCTTCGGTGGCGCGGGCGTTGGCGAGGCTGTTAGTGATGGAGTAGTCGATGGAGCCGCCGTTAGCTGGGTTGTATTGGCTGACGTCTTGGTAGCTCCAGTTCCAGGTGTCCGCGCCCTTGTTGGCGGAGGAGTCGAGGCGGACGAAGCCGTTGTCGTAGTTGTAGTTTTGTCCGCCGCCGAGGGGCTGAGGGTTGGAGGAGTTTTGGAAATTTCCGAGGCCGGAGAACTCGGTTTTCAGGCCGAGCAGGGGTGCGTAGCCGAGACCGAAGCGCCAGGGCGAGGCGGCCTCGGGCATGGTGATGGCGTCTTTGGGCGTCCCTGCCTGCAGGCTGGATGCGGCGGCGAAAATGAGGAAAATTTTAGATTTCATGGCGGCTGGCAAGGTGCGGGATCAGGGGGCGGTGACTTCGTGGATGCGATAGAAACGGCTGGGTTCTCCGGCGGGATGAGAGTCCGTGCTAGGTGGACCGCTGTCTGTCCAGTGCAGGGTCGTGCTGGTAGCTTGGACGGGAGTAGGACAGTCAGTCCAAGTTTTAAAATCTGAGGAGTAGCTGACACAATACCACCGACCCACGATGACGGGGAATGTGAGCTGGACCGAGCCACCCTCCATGACTGCGGGGCGTGAACCGGATAGTGGAAGTGTCGGCACGATCGAGCTGGCTGTGGATGCACTCGGATAGATGAAATGAGCAGCCAACTCCATGGGTGGTTCGATGAGATCATCGAGAGTTTCTACGCGGTAATCCGGGCTGAAGATTTTCGGAAATTTACGGTTGCGGGTGTAAAATTCGAGTTTCAGGACGACGGATTCATCGACTGCGACTGGGCCGATGTAGTCGAGATAGACGTTGTTGATTTTCGACGGGCTGCTGGCGTTTTCGAGGCGGAGGGTGGGATGTTTGGCGCGATACTTGCTGAAATCGACGTGCAGACGGATCCCGCTGACGGGAAGCGGCGTGGTGTTGGTGACCCGCACGGAGATGTGAAAGAGGCCGTCTTTGCGCTTCGCTTTGATGTTTTTCTTGATGGGCTGGAAGGTGGTGAGAGCGGCGGTGCCGACCCGGAGATTGAAGCTCTCTGTGACGGTTCCGCCGAGTCCATCGTTGGCAAGGACGGTGATCTCGATGAATCCATTATCGAGGCCCTGGAGGGTGAGTTCGCTGCCGGTGATGACGGCGGATGCTTTGGATGAGTCGCTGTTGGTGAGGACGGAGTAGGTGAGCTTGTCGCCGTCGAGATCAGTGAACGTGTCAGGCAGGACGATGGTGATATTTCCGCCGATGACTAGCGTCTGATCCGGCAGTCCGGGAGGAACTACGGTGGGGACGTCGTTGATGGAATTGACGGTGATGAGCGTGGATTGAAGGGTGCCACGGACATCGGCATCGGCAGCACTGACAGCGGCTTGGGCAGTGAAGCCGAAGGCGGTGGTGTTGAGGCTGTGGAAATTCGGCGAGGGGAGGAATTTCAATCCTGCAGCACCTTGCGCCTTGGTGATGAAGGCACCTGGGGCGATAGAGGAGATGCCGTCGTTTTGATAGAGCGTGCCGGTGAGGATGTTGGTGATTTTTTAGTGGGTGGTTAAATAGCCGTCGGCGGTGTTCGCGGGGATGTTGAGGCCGCTGGAGCTGAGGGTGTCTTCGTCGGTGGTGGTGGTGGTGAGGATCGGCTCGAAGGCGAAGGCTTCGAAGGCACCGGAGTCTGGGGCTGGGCCGCGCTGGCGGAGGTTGGGGGTGCCGCGTTGATCGAAGTTGTCCTTGGGGAGATTGGCAACGAGACCGTTATTGATGGCGGGACTGTTGTTAAGAAGGGCGTGGGTGAGAGTGATACCGCCGTTGTCGGAGAGCGGGCCAAGGGCGGGATCGCGCGGTGAGACGGCAGTGCCAGAGAGATCATTGGTACCGGTGAAACCGGTGGCCGTGCCAATGTTTCCGATGAGGTTGCCACCGCTGGAAATGAAGGCTCCAGTGACATCGGGTTTGGCTGCGTTATCGACGTTTCCTGCAATAAGACTGTTGGCAACGAAGATGGAGCCACCTGCAGCATCAACGGCGGCACCGCTGCCCGATGTGATGTTGTTGGTGATGGTGGTGTGGTTGAGGGTGGCGACGGCGTTGCTGCCGAAAAGCATCGCACCGCCATTGGGACCACTGTTGCCGCTGATCGTGCTGTTGGTTAAGTTGACCGTCGCATTGGTGGTCGAGAATCCTGTGGCGATGGCTCCACCGCCGAGGGTGGTGGAGGTATTGCCGCTGATGGTGCTGCTGTTGATGCGAAGAGTCGCGTTGCTGACGTAGATGCCACCGCCCTGCGTCTGGGAGGTGGAATTGCTGACAACGCAGCGATCCAAGGTGACGTTAGAGCCGCCGATGACATTGATCGCGCCACCCCAGCTCGTGGCGTGTTTGCCGTTCGTGACGGTGAGGTTGGCGAGAGTGGCGTTGACGTTGGTGTTGATGTTGAAAATGCGGCTGTTGGCGTTGCCGTCGATGGTCAGCAGCTTCGCGCCAGTGCCTTGGACGATAACGTTGCTGCTGATGGCGATCTGGCCGGAGGTCAGCGTGACGGTTTTCGCGGTAGCAAAGTCGGTGGAGTCGAAAGTGATCGTGTCATCTCCCACGATGGCGTTTGCGTTGAGGACGGCTTGGCGGAGGGTGCCTTCGCCAGCGTCGTTGGTGTTGATGACGACGAAGTCATTTTGGCCGATGGTGACGGTGGCATTGGCGGGGCTACCGACGGTGTAGTTGGCATCTGCGGTGATGTTGAGGCGGACGCTTTCGGCGGCTTCGGCGTGAAGATCCGCAGTGGGAGTTAGAGAAATTTCGACGAAGCTTTGGCCGTCGGGGATGGCGATGGTGCCGGCGCCGTTAGGAGCAAGCGAGCTGAAGGTGGCTCCGGTCTGTGTCCAATCAGTGGCAGTTGCGGTGCTACTAAGGTCGATAGCGAGATTGACAGTAGTGGTGCCGATGATGCTGTTGCGGGTGATACGGTAGGTGCCAGTGGCGGCGGTATTTTCGTCGGCATTTGAATCCGTCGCGGCGATGGAGACGGTGAGGGCGTCGTCGTCGGAAATAGTGTAGATCAGCGGGCTGTTGGCCGTGCTGATAGAAGCTGTGAGCAAGGTGTTGGTGATACAGCCGAGGGCAACGGTAAAGGTTTCATCAAGCTCGTTGATGGAATCTTGGGTGATGCCGACGATGAAGGTTTTACTCTCACTGGCGGCACCGGTGAAGTTGAGGCTACCGTCGTTGTCGATGTAATCGCCGTCTGCGATCGTCGCGGTGCCGTTGTTAGTAGCGTAGGCGATGGTGAAGCCGCCTTGGACGGGATTGCTGAGTGTGGCGGAGAAGGTGAGATCGTTAGATCCTGCGCCAGTGCCTTCGCTTTTGTTATTACTGAGAACGGCGAGGGTGATGACGCTGGTGTCGCTATCGGTGATGTCTGCGGAGGCGGTGAGTGGGGCGAGGAGCGAAATTTCGGGATCGGCGGAGCTGAAACCTGTCAGGGTGAGAGAAACGGTCTCGGTGGGTTCGACGACGTTTTCATCCAAGACGGTGATAGCTATATTAGCCGAAGTTTGGCCGGCCAAAATCGTCACAGAACCGCTCAGGGCGGTAAAATCAGAGCCACTTGTGGCGGTGCCGCCGACGCTGTAATTGACGACGGTGTCGGTGGAGCTGACGGCGGATTGGGTGACCCGGAAGAGGGCGTTGGTGGGTGTGGCGGATTCGATGCCGTCTGAAATTTTCGCGAGGGATACGGTGGCGAGGTCGTTGTCGGTGACATCGACGATGGCAGCGGTGGCGGAAGGGGTGCCGTTGAGCATGATGTCAGGATCGCGGGCGGTGAAGCCTGTGAGCGTGACGGTGATGGTCTCGGTGGCTTCGACAATCGCGTCGTTGAGGACAGTGACGCGAATGTCAGCGGCAGTTTGACCCGCCGGAATGGTGATGCTGCCGGATAGGGCGGAGAAATCATTGCCGCTGCTGGCACTGCCGGAGACCGTGTAGCTGACGGTGGTGGCAGAGCTGCTCTGAGCGGTCTGGGAAACTCGGAAGAGCGCGGCGACGGGTGAGTTGGTTTCCGCGCCGTCGTTGACTCGGGCAATGCTGACGGCGGCGGTGTCGTTGTCGAGGAGGTCGAGGGTGGCGGCATTCGGACTGCCTTGGGTGACGGCGTTGGTGGAGGTGACGTTGCTGATGGTGGCGATGACGGTCTCGGTGGCTTCGACGAGGGTTTCGTCGAGCACTGGCACGCTGATGTCTGCGGTGGTTTGACCGGCTGAAATGGTCACGGAGCCGGTGAGGGCAGTGTAGTCTGTATTTGAGCCGGCGGTGCCGGTGAGTGTGTAAGTGACGATGGTGTCAGTCGTGCTCTGGGCGGTCTGGGTGACGCGGAAAAGGCCGTTGGTGGCGGGTTCGGCAGCGTCGTTGACTTTTGCAAGGGTGACGGTGGCGGTGTCGTCGTCGGTGATGTCGAGTGTGGCGGAAATAAGGGTGCCTAATGTGACGTTATTGACTGAGGTGACGGTGTTGAGGGTGGCGATGACGGTCTCGGTGGGTTCGAGGGTGGTGCCTTCGTTGAGGACCGTGACGTCGATATCCACAAAGGTATTTCCTGCTAGGATGGTGGCGGTGCCGTTGAGGGCGGTGAAGTCCGTGCCGGAGGTGGCGGTGCCGGAGATGGTGTAAGCGACGGTGGTGTCTGTGGAGCTAGCGGCCGTCTGATTGAGGCGGAATTTCCCTGGGGTGGGTGTGGTGGACTCGATGCCGTCGGTGATTTTTGCGAGATCGAGGACGGCAGAGTCGTCGTTGTTGATCGTGCTCGTCGCAGGTGCGCCGGAGATGACGTAGCCGTTGTCCGGAGCGCTGAGGATGACAGTGAATGCCTCATTCGGCTCGACGGTGAGGTCGCCGCTGACGGGGATGGTCACGGTGCCGGTGGCGCTGCCGTCGGCGATGGTGGCGGTGCCGGTGGGCAAGGTGCCCCCGAAGTCGGCGGCGTTCACGGCGGCTCCGCTGACGGCGTAGGTCATGTTCACGTCGCCAGTGGTGTCGCCGGTGCGGGTGATCGTGAAGGTGAAACTCGTGGTGCCGGAGTTGGCTTCGCTGATGGCGGCGAGGTCGGCAATGGAGACGGCTTTTTGCAGTTCGAAGGCTCCGATATCGACGGTGCCGATGGTGCGGGTGAAGCCAGTGCCGCGCTGGTCGAGAGTGAGGGCTACGTCGTTACTATCGCCAAAGAGGGCGTCCACGGGGTTGATAGCGTTGGCATTGGAGCCAGCGTTCAGCGCGGGGCTGCCACTGATGAGGGCGTGGGTCTGCGTGGGGCCACCGTTGTTGGCGAGAGCGGTGTTCAGGAGCGTGTTCGCGGCGGCGGTGGTGGTCTGGCCGGTGAAGTTGGCGCTGGAGTTGCCAGTGCCGATGAGGTTGCCACCGAGGCTAGTGTTGCTGTTGGTGGAGGAGTTGACGAAGTCCACATCACCGGCGGTGTTGCCTACACAGAGGGTGTTGGCGAAGCGGGTCTCGTGCCCACCTGTTGCCACACCACCGCCGCCGGTTGGGGTGGGACTACCACTTGAGGCCGGGGCGCTGTTGCCGGTGATGGTGCAGTTCACGAGGTAGCTGAGACCGCTGCCGTTGTAGAAACCGCCACCGCGAGCAAAGGTGCCGGTGACGGTGTTGCCGGAGAGGGTGGTGTTGGCGAGGATGGTCACACCACTGGAAGCGGTGAAAGGTGGGAAGTCTGCAAACGAAGCGACTCCTCCGCCTTGTACTGCGTTATTGCCGGAAATGGTGGAATTGAGGACAGTCAGCCTGTTGCTAGAGGCGCAGATACCACCACCCGAGCCGGTGCCTGAGGTATTGCCGATGATGGCGCAGGCCGTGACTTTGAGGTTACCGCTATTTAAGATGCCGCCGCCTGGGTTGTTGTTCGAGTTGCCACCCGTGATGGTGAGACCGGTGAGGTTGACGTCGACGATGTTGTTCACATTGAAGATGCGGAACAGCGGCGAGGCTGCTGGGCGGCGGATGGTGAGCTTATCGGCTCCGGTGCCGCTGATGGTAATGTAGCTCTGCAAGTCCGGCAGCACGGTGGCGAGGTCGATGATCTCAGGCGTGGTATCTGTGAAGTTCACGCTGCCGCCGGTGCCATCGGAAAAAGTGATAGTGTCCGCTCCACCGATGGCATTGGCGTTCAGCAAAGCCTGGCGCAGCGAGCCTTCGCCAGCATTGGCAGTCGTGGTGACGAGGAAGCTGTTCGCATTGATGGTGACGGTGGCATTCGCAGGCGAGCCGACGAAGTAGCCGCTAGCGGCGACGACGTTGAGGCGGGCGGTTTCGGCGACTTCGGCGGGGTTTGGTGTCTCGGCGAGGGCGGTGAGGGTGACGGTGGCGCTGAGCTGGCCGTTTGGAATGACGATCGTGCCTGCGCCGGTGCCGGGGCTGAAGGTGAGGGTGACGGTGGAGGTTAAGTTAAAATCCGTGGCTGCGGTGGCAGTGCTGGAGGCATCCAACTGGAAGCTCGTCGTTAGATCGCCAGTGGTGTTTTGGCGCGTGAAGGTGTAGAGGCCGGTGGTTGCGCCTTCGGCAGCGGTGGCGGTGGTGGCGGCGATGCTGACGGCATCGGTGATGGTGCGGGTGAACTGGGTGGCGGCGGTGTTGTTGTTTCCCGCGCCATCCTGGGCCGCGCTGGCGGCGATGTTTGCGGTGACGGTGACGCCGGGGCCGCTCGGGGTGAGGTTGAAGGAATAGGATGCTCCGCCACCGAGGAAATTGGATTTGCTGCCGCCTGCGACGGTGATGTCGCTGAGGTCGAAGCCGGTGACAGTCTCGCTGAAGGTCACGGTCACGGGGATGACGGCGTTTGGCGCGGGATTTGCCGTGGTGCTGGTGATGACGACGGTGGGGACTGAGTTGTCGAGGATGTAGGTCTCGTCGGTGGCGGGTTCCGTGGCTGGGAGGGCGTTTCCGGCGGCATCGGTGATGTTTTGTCCTGCGGCGAGGTTGATGCCGACGGTGCCATCGAAGCTGGCGAGGTCGCCGCCGCTGAGGGTGATGTCGTATGGCCCGGTGCCGGTGACGCTGCTGATGGCGGCAGTGCTGCCAGTGGGGGAGAAATCAGCATCATTGAGGCCAGTGACGTTCTCGCTGAAGGTGGCGCGGAAGGTGAGGGTGTCGGCGTTGGTGTTTTGCGTGAGTGGAGTCAGGCGGACGATGCTGGTGAGGCTCGGGACGACTTTATCGACGGTGTAAACTTGGCCGGTGAAGGGCTGGTTGGTGATGTCGTGGCTAAGGCTGGTGTCGTTAGCGAGGTTCAGCCCGAGGCTGCCGTTTCCGGTGCCAGTGCTGACGGTGATGTTCCAGGTGGTGGCGGGTTCTGCGGTGGTGGCGGTGACGTTGGTGATGGCCGGGGAACTGGTGAGGCCGGAGTTGACGAGGGTGAAATTTCCCGAAACGAGATTGCTGACGGGCTGATCGAGGACGAGCTGCCAGGTGACGGTGGCGGTGTTGATCGGGGAGTTGGCGAGGCGGTTGAGGGAAACGACGGCGGAGTCTGGGCGCTCGACCGGGGTGGTGGTGGGATCGGTGGTTCCGCCTGCGGCTGGATCATCGGTGAGGACGGCGGCGATGTTGCTGCCCGTGACGGTGCCTTGGCTGGTGATGAGCTGGGTGTTCGCGGGATTATTGACTAAGACGGTGCCGACGATGGTGACACTTTTACCGGGAGGGAGGTCGCCGATGACGATGGTGGCTCCGAGGAAACGGTGGGTTTCATCGCTGAAAGGCACGGCGTGCGCGGCTTCACCTGCGGCCGGGAGGCGACGCTCACCGCGGGTGAGGTGGCCATACATGATGTTGCGCTGGCTGCTGAGATCGTAGCGGTCTGGCAGGCCGAGTGCGTGGCCCATTTCGTGAATGAGGGTGGTGAGGAGATCGACGCGGCCATCGGCATTTGAGATCTGAGATTCGAGATTTGAGAACTCGGAGTCGTCGGCTGGGGTGGGATCGATGAACCACTCATTACCGGCAGCGGTGGGGCTGATCTGGATGAGATGACCAGTGGCTTGGCCGAGGTGGAGGGTGCTGAGTTCGGAAATCTCGAAGCGGAGATTGCTGAGCGCGGCTTGTTGGGCGGCGGTGAGGCCGGTGGCTTGCCAGCGGGCGCGGGCTTCGGCGA
>JANOQR010000182.1:0-5806 GCA_031414935.1 Luteolibacter sp. | reverse complement strand
CATCGGCGGTGGAGATTGGGCGAAGGATCGCCTCGTCCCAGATGCGCTTGCCGCGTTGCAGGCGGGTAGCCCATTGATCCTGCGCAACCCGCATTCCACCCGGCCATGGCAACATGTGCTTGAGCCGCTCAATGGCTATCTTGTCTTAGCCGAGTCTCTCTATCAGGATGGTCCGCGCCACGCGGAAGCGTGGAACTTCGGTCCTTATGAATTCAGTGATCGGACGGTGGGATGGATCGTGGATCATCTCAGCGATCTCTGGGGGATGGAAATTTCAAAGCAACCACACAGCGGGCCGAAGCCACACGAGGCCGGTTACCTGAAAGTGGATTCATCCAAAGCACGCGCGGAACTTGGCTGGGCACCGAAGCTCGATCTCGAAACCACACTCCAGTGGATCGTCGATTGGACGAAGCAGCATCACAACGACGGCGACTTGAAGGCATTTACCCTCTCTCAGATTCAACAATTTGCCGCCTTGCCAGCCTACACGCCCGGAGTCCCGAGTGCCCTCACGCCGTCCAACTAATTCATCAACTTTTCCTCGATCAACTATGCACTCACCCGAATGCCGCTTCTGCCAGACGCCGCTCACCCATGTCCTCTGTGACTTGGGAATGTCCCCGCTCTCGAATTCTTATGTGAAGTTTGAAAACGTCCACCTAGGAGAGAAATTCTATCCGCTCAAAGTCTGGGTCTGCGACCAGTGTCTGCTTTCCCAGCTTGAGAGCTTCGAGTCGCCGGATGCCATTTTCAGCGACTACCTTTATTTCAGCAGTTTCTCCACCAGTTGGGTCGAACATGCTCGTCGCTATTGCGAGATGATGACGGAACGTTTTGGTTTCGATGCCGCTAGCCAGATCATCGAGATCGCCAGCAACGACGGCTATCTTCTCCAGCATTTCAAAGCCAAAGGCATTCCCGTGCTCGGTGTCGAGCCCGCTGCGAACGTCGCCAAGGTCGCGTGGGAAGAGAAGGGGATTCCGAGTTTGGTGAAATTCTTCGGTGTGGAAACGGCGAAGGAACTCGTCGCGACTGGGAAGTCTGCCGACTTGCTGATGGGAAATAACGTGATGGCTCACGTGCCTGACATCAACGACTTCATCGGTGGATTGAAAATCGCCTTAAAGCCCGATGGTGTGATCACGTTCGAGTTTCCTCACCTTCAGCGGTTGATCGACGAGAACCAATTCGACACCGTCTATCACGAGCATTTTTCCTATCTCTCATTTTTAGCAGTCGAGAAAATGTTCGCTCACCACGGACTGACACTTTTCGACGTAGAAGAACTTCCGACTCACGGTGGATCGCTACGGATTTTTGCCCGTCACACCGACAGCACCTCGGCGAAGTTAGTCGTCACGGATCGCGTCGAGGCGATGAGGAATCAGGAAACCGCATTTGGTCTAACTGACATGACGACCTACACGTCATTTGGCGAGAAAGTGAAGGCGACCAAACGCAAGCTGCTCAAGTTTCTCATCGAAGCGAAGGAAGCAGGCAAGTCAGTAGTCGGTTACGGTGCTGCGGCCAAGGGCGTCACGATGGTGAACTACTGTGGCGTGCGCGAAGATCTCGTGGAATACGTCGTTGATAAAAGTCCGTATAAGCAAAACCACTTCATGCCCGGAGTGAGGATTCCGATCCACGCGCCGGAGAAAATTTTTGAAACCAAGCCGGACTACGTTCTCATCCTTCCATGGAACTTGAGGAAAGAGATCAGTGGCGAAATGGCCAAGGTGCGTGAGTGGGGCGGCAAGTTTGTCGTGCCGATTCCCGAAGTCACGGTGCTCGACTGATTTTCCTAAAATTACCCGTGGCCGCACCAGAAAACATCAATGAGATCGGACGCGAGATGCACGCGCTGGCCGCAGAGTTGTATTCGCATTGCCGCAGCATCACGGGTGACGGCGTGCGCGCGACTTTGCGACGGCTAGTGGAAGAAATTTCTCTAACTATCCATGAAGTCGCGAGTGGAACTCAAGTCTTCGACTGGACCGTTCCAGAGGAATGGAACATCCGCGAGGCGTGGATCAAAGATCCGCAAGGCAACAAGGTCGTCGATTTCGCCGATCACAATCTTCACGTTCTCGGCTACAGCGTGCCCGTGCATGAGAAGCTCTCACTCGCGGATTTAAAGACGAAGCTCTTCAGCCTGCCCGAGCAGCCGGACCTCATTCCCTATCGCACGAGCTACTACAAAAAGACGTGGGGATTTTGCCTCGCGCATCGTGATTTGGAAAAACTGGCGGAAGGTGAATATGAGGTTTTCATCGACTCCGATCACTCTGAAGGAAGCCTGAGCTACGGTGAGTTTTTCATTCCCGGCAGTTCCAGCGAAGAGGTTTTGATTTCCTGCCACATCTGTCATCCGTCACTGGCGAATGACAATCTAGCGGGAATCGCCGTTGCGGTGGCTTTGGCCAAGCGGCTCGCGAGTGAACCACGGCGTTTGTCTTATCGGTTTTGCTTCATCCCTGGGACGATTGGTTCGATCACTTGGCTTGCTACAAATCCTGAAGTCTATCCACGCATCAAACACGGCCTCGTGCTGACATGCGCGGGCGACGAAGGAAACGTGACTTACAAAAAATCCCGTCATGGCGATGCGCTCATTGATCGGGCGATGCAGCACGTACTCGAGTCCAGCGGTGATCCCCATCGCATCGAGGAGTTTCATCCCTACGGCTACGATGAGCGGCAATATGGCTCGCCGGGCATCAATCTGTCAGTGGGTTGTTTGATGCGCTCGCCACACGGCACGTTTCCCGAGTATCACACCAGCGCGGACAATCTTGATTTCATCAAGCCTCACGCGATGGCGGATACGTTGGTCAAAGCACTCGGGGCGATTGAGGTGCTAGAAAACAACGTACGCTTCGTGAACTTGAAGCCGATGTGTGAACCGCGCCTTGGAAAATACGGGCTGTATGGCGGCGGCGGCGGCCAAAGGACTGGTGAATTCAGCGAACTCGCGTTGCTGTGGGTTCTGAATCAATCCGACGGAACGATGGATCTGCTAGGCATCGCGGAGAAAGCTGGGATGTCTTTCCGGAAAATTTTAACGGCCGCGCTCTTGCTCGAAGAAGCCGGACTCCTGCGCCGCGAACAACCCGAAGCCTTGGCATCATGATTTTTCACGAAACCAAACTGGCCGGGGCTTACATCGTCGAACTGGATCGCAGGACGGATGCACGCGGATTTTTTGCGCGTTCATTCTGCGCTGAGGAATTTGCACAACAGGGGATTTCCTTTACTCCGGCGCAGGCGAACATTTCCCACAGCACGCGCAAAGGCACCCTTCGCGGAATGCACTTCCAAGGTTCGCCTGTTAGTGAAACCAAGTTTATCCGCTGCATTCGTGGTGCGGTGTGGGATGTCATCATCGACATGCGGCCTGATTCACCCACGTATCGCGAGCACTTGGGCGTCGAACTCAGTGCTGAAAACGGCAGGGCGATCTACGTTCCTGATTTATTTGCTCATGGCAACCAAGCACTGACCGACGACACGGAACTTCTCTATCTGATGGGTGGTAGCTACACGCCCGGCCATGAACGCGGTGTTCGTTTCGACGATCCAGCCATCGGCATCGAATGGCCATTACCAGTGAGTGTGATCGACGCGAAGGACAGCGCTTGGCCATTACTGGAGGGTGTGAATTGATATGAAAAGTCTTCTGCGATGGATGTTGAAAACGATCACTCATGCGGTCGCGCCTCGTTATGTGCCCAAAAAGCCGACCAAAAAAGTGGTGATTCTTATCCCGCTTTCCACGCGGCCTGAGCTGACGGAAGTGGAGCAAATCTCCATGCGCCAGATTCGTCACTACTTCGGGAAATATGATAAACTTCTCCTCGCGCCTGAAGGAATGGAAATTCACCACGAAGGATTCGGCGTCAAACATTTGCCGATGCGGTTTTTCGGCTCAGTGGCCAATCATGGCCGGATGCTCATTACGCCGCAGTTCTACGAGCAGTTTGAAGACTACGAGTACATTTTCTTCCACCATCTGGACGCACTCGCGTTTTCAGATCAGCTAGAAGAATGGTGTAGCAAGGACATCGACTACATCGGGCCACCGTGGATCAATACGCCGGACAGCCCATGGGTGGATCGCCCGCGCGTCGGCAATGGTGGCTTCTCGCTACTCAGAATTCAGAAGCTGTTGGAAGCATTTCGGATGCGGCATCGCTCTCAGCCGATCACATACTGGTTAGACATTTTCAACTACTGGGTCACGCCATCATGGATCGCAGTGTTGGAGCGGATGAGGAAATTTTTCCCACTCTCGATCATCGCGAAACGTCTTCTGAAAGAGTGGGAAGAGACCGAAGACCCGTGCGACAGCAACCGGAACTCAGACATTTTCTGGTCAGACATGGCTTCGTACTATTTCCCGGATTTCAAAGTCGCATCGGTAGAAGATGGGTTGAAATTTGCATTTGAGGTGTCGCCTCGCGTTTGTCTCGAACTCAACGGCGGCCAGATGCCGTTCGGCTGTCATGCTTGGCCGCGCTATGACCGTGAGTTTTGGGAACCATTCATCGTCCCGGCAGAAGATGCGAAAGTTGAAATGCTCCAATCTGCATGATGAATCCGCCTAAACTCTCCGATCTGCCAGCACCTCCTGCGGGAAGGCACGGCTGGCCGTGGGATGAAGCATCGCCGCCGTTAGATGCTAGCAAAGTTTGGCCAAAGATCAGCATCGTCACTCCGAGCTACAATCAAGGGCAATACATTGAGGAAACGATTCGGTCGGTCCTGCTCCAAGGTTATTCAGCTCTGGAGTTCTACATCATCGACGGCGGAAGCACGGACGATACGGTAGAAATCATCCGTAAATATGAGCCTTGGCTCACTGGTTGGGTCAGCGAACGTGACAGTGGCCAGTCCGATGCGATCAACAAAGGGTTCTCACGCTGCACGGGTGAAATTTTCAACTGGATGTGCAGCGACGATGTTCTAACTGTCGGAGCATTAGGGATCGTGGCAGACCTGTTTGTTTCAAAACCAGAAGTGGATGCGGTCGCAGGAGCGTGTTTCTGTCAGTATGACGACGAACCCGAGAAAAACGTGATTCGCAAAGTGGATTGGAAGGGATGGGAACTGACGCCGTATTCCGCCGCGATTTGGCAACCGAGTTGTTATTTCCGCCGAAGCCTAGTGAAGCGTGCCGAGCTGGTGAGGACAGATCTCCACTACTGCATGGACCGCGAGCTGTGGACTTATCTGTGCGCCCAAGGCGCGAAGTGGGAGTGGGAAGATCGGATTCTGAGCATCTATCGTTTCACTGGTGCGAATAAGTCGATGGTGGGGAAACATAAAATCATCGCGGAGCTGGATACGATCTACCGCGAGTATGTCAGAGAGCCAGTCGCATTGCCGATGTTGTTGCGCAAGGTGTGGCTACCGTTGGTGCTTACGAATATCCGGCACTCCTCTTCGTTGATACGTTCGATCTCACTCGGTGCATCGCGTGGGGTCGCGATGATTTTGTTAGCACTTTATCCGCGTGAACGAGTCCGTGCGTTGCAGCGTGAATTTTACGAATACTCGGTTTGGTAATGTCAGTGCTCACGAGACCAGACCGGAGAAATCTGAAGATCGCATTCGTGACCACCATGGCTGGCGTGCCTTGGGGTGGAAGCGAGGAGCTATGGGGGCAGACTGCGCTGCGATTGCGTGAGGCGGGTAACGATGTGGTGGCACTCGTTTACGAATGGCCAAATCGACCCGCGCCTCTGGAGAAACTTGCTGCCGCTGGTGGCAGGCTTTCCTTCCGACCTAAAGATCTAGCATTTCC
>JANOQR010000181.1:0-10668 GCA_031414935.1 Luteolibacter sp. | reverse complement strand
TGAGCTTGTCGATCTGGATTTCGTTGTCGAAGTGACCGATGTTACAAACGATGGCTTGGTCACGCATCTTCTCCATGTGCTCGAGGCGGATGATGTCAAAGTTGCCGGTGGTGGTGACGTAGATGTCACCCCAGCCGAGGGTGTCTTCGAGGGTGAGGACGCGGAAGCCTTCCATGGCAGCTTGAAGGGCGCAGATCGGGTCGACTTCGGTGACGACGACTTGTGCACCTTGACCTCGGAGAGCTTGGGCACAGCCTTTTCCGACATCGCCATAGCCGCAGACGACGCCGACCTTGCCGGAGATCATCACGTCGGTGGCGCGCTTGATGCCATCGACCAGCGACTCGCGGCAGCCATAGAGGTTGTCGAACTTGGACTTGGTGACGGAGTCATTCACGTTGATGGCAGGAACGAGCAGCGTGCCGGCCTTGGCCATTTGATAGAGACGATGCACACCGGTGGTGGTTTCTTCGGAGACGCCCTTCCAATCCTTCACGATTTTCGCGAAGATGCCGGGCTGTTTCGCATGAACGTCCTTGAGGAGGTCTTTGATGACTTGTTCCTCGTGGTTGCCGGACGGGGTGTTGACCCAGTCGGATCCGTTCTCGAGTTCGTAGCCCTTGTGGATGAGGAGGGTTGCGTCGCCACCGTCATCGACGATGAGCTCGGGTCCGAGGCCTGCTGGATTGACCAGAGCCTGCCAAGTACACCACCAATATTCTTCCAAAGTTTCGCCTTTCCAAGCGAACACAGGGATTTCACGGGCAGCCATCGCGGCGGCGGCGTGGTCTTGGGTGGAGAAAATGTTGCAGGAAACCCAGCGCACTTCGGCTCCGAGATCGACGAGCGTCTCGATGAGCACGGCGGTTTGGATCGTCATGTGCAGCGAGCCCATGATGCGGACGCCTTGAAGCGGCTTTTCCTTGCCGTATTTCTCACGGGTTGCCATCAAACCGGGCATTTCATGCTCGGCGATTTCGATTTCCTTGCGCCCGAAGTCGGCGAGGCCGATGTCTCTTACTTTGTAGTCTGTGAAGCTCATTTATTTATTTAGTTAGTTTTCAGAAATTTAGCCGACCGCCTTCTTCAGTTCGGCAGCCTTCGCCGTGGATTCCCAGGTGAGATCCGCGTCGTCTTTGCCGAAGTGGCCGTAGTTGGTGGATTTGGAGTAAATCGGGCGAAGCAGGTTGAGCTGCTTGACGATGTCGGCGGGCTTGAAGGAGAAAACCTTGAGGATGCCGGCGAGGATGTCGGCGTCTGGCTTGGTGCCGGTGCCGAAGGTATCGACGTGGACGCTCACAGGAAGCGGGTGGCCGATGGCGTAGGCGAATTGGACTTCGCAACGCGAAGCGAGGCCGGCAGCGACGACGTTTTTCGCAACCCAGCGGCCCATGTAGGCGGCGGAGCGGTCAACCTTGGACGGATCTTTGCCGGAAAATGCGCCACCACCGTGACGACCAGTGCCGCCGTAGGTATCGACGATGATTTTACGACCGGTGAGTCCGCTGTCACCTTGGGGTCCGCCGACGACGAATTTGCCAGTCGGGTTGATGAGGTACTCGGTGTCTTTGGTGAGCATTTCCTTCGGCAAAACCTTCTTGATGACTTGCTCGATACAGAATTTTTCGATCTCGGCGTGCTCGACGTCTGCGGCGTGCTGAGTGGAAATGACGACGTTGACGATGCGAGTCGGGCGGCCATCGACATACTCGACTGAGACCTGCGACTTCGCGTCCGGGCGGAGCCACTTGGCGAGCTTACCAGCCTTGCGGATGCGGGTGAGTTCGCGACCGAGGCGGTGGGCGAACATGATCGGTGCGGGCATCAGCTCGGGCGTTTCGTCGCAAGCGTAGCCAAACATGATTCCTTGGTCACCGGCACCTTGCTCCTTGTGCTTTTTGCCTTCCGCAGCGGCGGCGTCCACGCCTTGGGCGATGTCCGGGCTCTGGGCGGTGAGGTAGTTGTTGATGAAAAGCGTGTCGGCGTGGAAAACGTCGTCATTGTTGGTGTAGCCGATGCCACGAACAGCGTCGCGGATGATTTTGCCTATGTTGATCGCTTCATCGAGCGGCTTGGTGGTGCCCTTCTTCTTGTCTTGGAGCGAAGGAATCGTGATTTCGCCACCGACGACGACGATGTTGCTTTTCACGAAGGTCTCGCAAGCAACGCGACTTTTAGAATCTAGCGTGAGGCAGGCGTCGAGAATCGCGTCCGAAATGGTGTCGGCGACTTTGTCTGGATGGCCTTCGCCAACGGATTCTGAGGAAAAAATGTAGGTGCTCATTTGTTTTTTAATTTTCGTATCGTCAAATCGTGATGCGTTGATGCAACGTGTCGCGCATGGCGTCAATGCTGAAATCACTCAAGTTGCTTTCCGACCCCACACGGCTGCGAATTTTGATGTTAGTGAGTGCTGAAGAACTCTCAGTCGCGGAGTTGCAAGAAATCCTCGGCATGGGCCAAAGCCGGATTTCTACCCAGCTTTCCCAGCTTAAGGCAGAGGGCTTGGTGAGTGACGAACGGAGTGGAAAAAACAACATTTACACCTGCACGGCGGACCCGGATCTGATGGAAGTCGCCCGGCTCGCAGCGGCGGAAGTCGCGGAAGTCAGTGATGATGAGTCAGCGTTGCGGCATCTCATTCGTAAGCGGAAGGACACGGCTCGCGCGTATTTCGATGAACTCGCAGGCCGATTTGGCAAAGACTACGTGCCGGGCCGATCATGGAAAGCACTGGCTGAGGCACTGATTAAAATTTTAAATTACAAGGTCGTCGCCGATCTCGGTGCGGGCGAAGGAACCCTTGCCCAGCTCTTGGCACAACGCGCGGAAAAGGTGATCGCCGTGGATTTATCGCCGAAAATGGTCGAGTTCGGGCAGGAACTCGCGACCCGCAACGGCCTGACAAATATAGAGTACCGAATCGGCGACATCGAGTCGCCGCCCATCGCCGACGGCAGCCTCGATCTCGCGGTTCTCAGCCAAGCCCTCCACCACGCAGAGAGTCCGCAACGCGCCATCGACTCCGCATTTCGGATTTTGAAACCCGGCGGACGCTTGATCGTGCTGGATCTGGTGCTGCATCAATTCGAGGAAGCCCGCCAGCTCTACGCCGACCGTTGGCTTGGATTTTCCGAAAGCGATCTGGCGATGATGATGGAGAAATCTGGATTCGCGCAGATTGAAACCATCGTCGCCGACCGAGAAACTGCCGCGCCGAGGTTTCAGACCTTGCTCGGCATCGGCGTGCGGGAGGACTGAGGGATCACACTTTGGACTGCTGCGACATGTCGAAGCTTTCCACTGGCCGACATGTCGGCCAGTGGGAAAAGCGGGGACATGTCCCCGCAGTCCAAGAGGCGGAACAACCACAGATACACCCGCTTGCCAATTCTCGCGGCCCATGCGAGTTCAACCCATGAAATTTCCCTACCGCGTCTTGCCTCTCATCTTGTTCGCGAGTTGCGCCTCGCCGCCGCCTGCTCGACCCGTGACGGAAACGGTGAAACCCGTGATAGTCTCCCCTGCCCCGCCAGCGATCATCACGCCTTCGCTGCCCGTTTCCCCACTTCGGGTCGTGAGTCGGGAAATCGACGGAATCCAGTTCTACGGCGTCGAATTTGATTCACGCAGCCATCGCCTTGCCGTCGTGGATCAAGCAGACGGACCGGGTTCCCTATTTCCCGACGCAAGCTCTGCCGCTCGCTCGAAAAATGCCGTCGCCGCCGTGAATGCCGGATTTTTCACCCCAGAAGGAAAACCGCTGGGACTCGTCATTTCCGCAGGAAAATCCGCAGGTGCATGGAATCCCGCATCATCACTGGGCAGCGGCATTTGGTTTCAAAACTCGGCTGGCGAAATGGAAATCACCCGCCGCGAGAAACTCGGACGCACCGCCGCCTCGGCAACGCGCGAACTCATCCAAGCCGGCCCGTTGCTCGTAGAAAACGGCCGCGAAATCTCCGGTCTCGAAGCCACGAAATCCAGCGTCCGCATCGTCATCCTATCGGACGGCGGCAACCGTTGGTGGCTGGGGCGCCTTTCGCCCTGCACGCTTGCCGCCGCGAGTTCTGTGCTAGCCCGACATCAACCCATCGGCTGGAAAATCAGCCAAGCCCTCAATCTCGACGGTGGTCGATCCGCAGATCTTTGGATTTCCTCAGCCGTCCCCGGTGGACCACTCGAACGCCGCTCGCCGTGGAATCGCCCGGTCCGTAACTTCCTCTTGCTGTTGCCTAAGTGACAAATTCGACTCCGAACGAAGAGTGGACAGGAAAATTTTCAGTGATACGTTTCCGATCCTTTCCCCCAACGAATGAAACCCATGAATCACGCGATTTTACTGTCGATTGCCGCCACCTGCGGACTTGTTTCGTGCGCGACTGTTAGTAAAGTCAGCAAGAGTTCGATGGCACTCGTCCAAAAAACCTCAGCCGCCACCACCGCCAAGGTTTCCGAACTTTCCGAGCTGGCGATCCACACGGTGAGTCCCGCTGGAGTAAAAGTCGTCGAGGTGCGGGAAAAGGATCTCAAGCCACTTCCCACCGGTCAGGAAAAAGCCATCGCTTACGAGAAAAACCGCAAGCGCAGTTTCTGGTTCTTCGGCGGGCCAGTGGACTTCCAAGAACCCAGCCTGCCTCAAGCTGGCGGCGAATTGGACGGTAGTTTGCTACCGCCGTTAGAGTAGTGATGCTTGTGTGACGGCTCTCACTATTTCACCAGCTCGCGCAGCTTGACGTTGCAAAACGAAACCGCGTCGCCGTGCTCTTGAAGCATGATGTGGCCATCTTCCCAGTCGCCGAAGTTCGGGATGTTGCCGTATTTGCTGCCCGCGACCAGCTTGCGAAAAGCCTCGGAGCCGCGCTCAAATTCCACCGTTTTCACTCCGTTGAGGAAAAACTCCACGCGCTTACCTTTAGAAACAATGCGGGCGTTGTTCCACTCGCCGACGAGATTCACCTTCTTACTCGCAGGCGCGGTGATGAGGTCATATAACGAACCAATCGTCCGATTACCTTTTTTTCCTAACTTCGCATCCGGGTGGACCCGGTCATCGAGGATCTGAAATTCCATCCCAATCGCGGACCCGACGGCTGTGGGTTGGCCCGCTGCCGAAATCGGGGTGATGCTCGGTTGGACGAAAATTTTGATCCCGCTGTTCGCACCTGGAGTGATGCGGAAGTCCACCTTCAGCTCAAAGTCTGCGTAACGCTTGCGCGTGATGATGTCACCTCCGCCCGCCGACTCTTTGCCGCCATTCGCGACGGTGCTCAGGATGCCATCACTCATTTTCCATCCGCTCTTGGGAAATTCTTCGGACTTGGGACTGCGCCACCCATCCATCGTTTTTCCATCCCACAGCATCACCCAACCTTCGGCTTTCTCCGCCTCAGTTAGACCATTCAGCGGTGCGACCTCCGCCGCTTTATCGGTGGCGGGCGTTTGAGCGAAACCAACAGGGCTGACCAGCGCGGCCAGGACGAGAGAGAGTGAAGCGAATCGGGTTTTCATAATCATGTGAGCAAGGTGATAGGACGGGAAACGCCGGGAATCAACCCTCGTCTTCATCTTCACCACGCCATCCCGAAAATACATGAAAGCCGTTGCGTGGAATCAGCCCACACACCGCATCAGCTCGGCGAAGCGCAGGTCACACGGGCTAAAATTTGCGATGATTTTCCCTGTTGCCAAACTAGAGCGAGCCAGTTTAGTTTCCGCCCGCCGCAGGTCGGAAGGTCGCCGCAAAAGCCTCATAGTGTAATGGTAACACCCCGGATTTTGATTCCGTTATTCTAGGTTCGAGCCCTAGTGAGGCTACTTTCCCCCGTGATGGCGGATTCCAACCGCCAGTTCTGTTTCATTTCATGAGAATCTTCCAAGACCAGATCTACCAAAAGGGAGATCGCTACGTCCGCGTCGTCCGCGTGAACCGTTACGAGGTGGAATTCAAAACCACCCAAAACAGCCCAAAAGCCGAGGGAACGCAGCAGGTTTTCGCGAAGAAAGAATTCTGTCGCCTGCTCAAAGGCATGACCTTGATGGTCCCGGTGAAAGAAGAGTGAGCCGCTTGGAATGCTCAGGCGTGACTGAGCTTTCCCACAGGCCGACATGTCAGCCCATGAAAAACTGCGACGTGCCCCAGCACTCCATAGGCTGAATACTCCCCGGCTAAATTTCATGGAATAAACCGATCTCATCGGGCCTCTCTGAATATGAGTAAACCCGAATACCCACTCATTTTATGAAAATCATAACGTCGATACTTTGCTTAACACTCATTTCCTCACTCGTGAATGCTGCTGCGCCCGCCGTCGGCTCCATCTCCGCAGACCAACAATTTGCCCAAAGATCAGGCACGAGTTTTAGCAACACGAGCCTGAATGATTACGAGGGAAAAATTTTAATCCTCATGATGATGACTCCTTGGTGTCCCATCTGCCAGAGCAACGCCAGAGCAGTAGGCAGTGGGCTTGTTAGTTATTTCGATAACGCTTCCAGAGGCACACTTCGCGGTAAAAACGACAATGGTGTTCCTATCGAGAGCTTGCTGCTTTCCAATGAGGAAGCGGCCCAGTGGGACAGTGTGAACCAATCGTTCGCGAGCACCAATGGCTTCAAACAATGGGGCCTAGACGCGAATGTGCAGCGTCAGAATCCTCGCGAATTACTCGGCTACTATCGGGGCGGCTTTATCAATTCATCGAACCTCTACGACTGGGGAAATGATAGACGGCGGGTTGTAGTTTTGAATTTAGTCAAAGGCTCCAATTCGCACGCATTCAGGGAAATCGTCATCAATCAAAATTCATTTTCCTCCAGCAACAATGCGGCGGCGAGGGCGGCGATCAACGGGATCCAGCCGGAAGCGGAAGTGATACCTCCAGTCATCTCACTGGAGCAAGGGACGAACCAACTTGAGAACGGAGTTTCGACTGTTAGTTTCAACAACGTCAATCTCGGTGAAGCCAGCACGCTCACTTTCACCATCCGAAACACAGGCGGGAGCGATCTCACCGGCATCTCTGCGAACGTGACCGGGACAGAAGCCGCAGACTATCAGGTGACAACTCCGGCTGTGACTATGCTGGCACCGGATGCGGCTATCAATTTCACCGTCACCTTCAGTCCGCTCGCCGTCGGGCTTCGGCAGGCCGCAATCAGCGTCACTTCGGGCGTGGCGGGCGTCGCTCCATTTTCTATCAATCTCACGGGCACCAGCGGAATGCCTGTTCCTGAAGTGGAAGTGCAACAGCCGCGAGGAACGAATCTGGTAGATGGTCAAGTGACGCGGAACTTCGGCACTGCGCGCGTCCAACGTCAGGGCAGAACGATAAAATTTCGGGTTTTCAACACTGGCGACGCAGATTTGACCGGACTCGCCATCGAAAAATCAGGAAACAGCGCGAGCGACTTCATCGTCAGTGCTCTCAGCCAAACCACTCTCGCTCCGAATACGTTTGTGGACTTCGAGGTGGTCTTCAACCCACAGAGAAATGGCACGCGCAGAGCCTCGCTGAAGCTCAGAAGCAACGATGCTGACGAGAGTCCTTTCAATATCAGAGTCACTGGATTTGGTGCGAAATGAGGCTAGGACAAATCGGGTCAATTTAGCAGATGGATCTAGCTGTCTGTTTTGATTCAGTCCGCGATTGAGAATGCATCGACTGCCCGGATCGCGGTGATGGGAAGCATAAATGAGCTGTCCGTCGAACGCAGATGAAACAAAATCCATCCTGTTAGTTGACCTCACGCTTGCCGGGCGGGCAAAGTTTGGTAGGAAAAGCCCGTGGCGCAGCAAAGTGACGTTCGGGAGGTTCTCCAATACATTCCGCAGTTCCGGGGAAAGGTTTTCTTTGTCCTCATCGAGGCTGGGATTTTGCCAGAACCCGCCGTCGCGGAAACATTGCTAGACCTCGCCGTGCTCGAAGATCTGGGGGTGAAACTCGTACTCGGAGTCCTAGGCGGTGATTTAAAAGATCTCTACGACTGGACGCTGGAATGCGAAATCATGGCCGCTCGCGTTTCCCATCCCATCACCGATCCGCTGGCCGTTAGGGAAACGATGGAAATTCTAGCTCGCGGCCAATCTGCGATCATCGACGCCTCAGCGACCGGGCCGTTGGACTTTCCCGTGGTGGATTTTGCCCGGCGCATCGGTGTAGCGAAAATCATCACTTTGTTAGAGGAAGCGATCCTCATCGACGGTGCTCCTGCTCACGCCATCCGTGCTGCCGACGCGGAAGCATTGGTGACACGGACCGATCCAGCAGGAGCCGCGCTACTTCTAGCAGCAGCGGCGGCGTGCCGGAACGGCGTGCCTCGCGTCCATGTTCTCAACGGGCGCCAACAAGGCGTGCTGGTGGACGAGCTGTTTTCTAACGAAGGAGTCGGCACCATGATCCACGCAGACAGCTACCGGGTCATTCGCGAACTGCGCGAAGAGGATATTCCTGAATTGCTAGGGATGATCGGTCGCTCAGTGCGGCGCACCAAGCTGGTCGCACGGACTTACGAAGACATCCAATCGCGGATCGAAGATTTCCACGTCATGGCCATCGACGATAACGTCGTCGGCTGCGTGGCCTTGCACGAATACCCGGAGGAAAACTGTGCGGAAGTCGCCTGTCTCTACGTGAAACAAGCGCACGAAGGCAGAGGATACGGCATCGACCTCGTCCGCCATGTGGAGAAAATCGCCGGTGAACGCGGCATCTCCCGCGTGTTCGCGTTGAGCAATCGCGCGGCAGATTTTTTTGTTATCAAACTCGGTTATCGCCCGGCGACCGTGGATGACTTGCCGAGAAAACGGCGCGAGCAATTTGACGCGAGCGGGCGGGACTCTTTGGTTTTCTCGCTGAAGCTGTCGTGACCGAGTCGTGATCGGTTACGTTTTCGGCACATGGCTTTCGATTGCTTGCAATGCGGCCCTGTCATGGCTTCATTCAAGTTTCACGAAAGCCTCCGACAACCTCCCCGCAGTTTCTATCCACACTTTCCACGGCCATGATTGCCACCGTCCCCACCTACAAGCCGCGACGATCAGTCATTCTAGTCCCATGTTCTGTCGGGCTGCTGCTTCTGCTGTCTCCGGTGTTGATTACGCATCAGTTAGAAATTCTGCGCCGCAGCTCCGTCACAGGTGAATATCAAAGCAGCCGCGGATTGATTCTCACGAGCATCGCGAATGCCGTTGAAAAACAGGATTTTGAAACATTGAGAGAAATCAACGACAAGTATGCTCGCTACGTTTCAGACGGGACTTTCCGCACTGCCATCCAGCAAGCATTGGCTAAAGTCGCCGCACAGGAAGCGGCGTTAGAACTCACCGTTTCCAAGCATCTCGACCTGCTCCGCAATCAGGAAGAAGCACCGAACTGGCCGCTCCCGCGAACTCCCAAGGACTCCGAAGTGGCCGAGCAAACTTTGTCCAAACTACCTCGTTAGAGAGTTGGGTCGAAGGCAGGGATCGATCTCCCGGGCGGTCCTTGAGAATGTGGTGTCCATGAGATGACATTCTGGCTTTTCATGGACTTCTCATTCGCTGGACCGCTGCGGAGAGCGGTCCCTGCCGGGATACAGACAAGGCCAAGCTGCCGCGTTAGAAAATCACGCGCCCAGCGTCGGATCGTAGTCTTTCGGAGCACGGATGATTTTTTCGATGCCGTGTTTGGTGACGAGGTTGCCGCCGGATGAACGGCTCTTGATTCCGAACTCGGCGAAATGGAGTGGCCGGATGAGGTTTCGGATCTTCAGGCCGGACTTTAGGTGAACTAAGAGCATTTGCGCGGCGCTTTCCTCGTTGGTCTTGTGGAAGGCGAAGTAGAGCACGCGGCTGTTAGCCGTGCCTTTGGTGAGATCGTATTCTTTATCCCGAGTAACGCCGCCGACGGTGAATCGCTTGGCGAGGATGGGGCCATCGCGACCGTCCCGATAGATCATCGAGTAGATGAGATCTTCATCTTTGCGGAAAATGGCGACACGCAGCGGTTTCTGGCCGACGAAGACTTTATCGGCCACTTTCATCACGCGCATTTTGCCGTCTTGGGTGAAGGCGATGATGTCGTCGATGGTGGAACATTTCTCGACTGGCTCGCCGTCTTTCTTGAGGCCGTAGCCTGCGAAACCATTTTTCGCGTCGAGGTAGAGCGTCTCCGTGGCGGCGACGACTTGCATCCGGTCCACGCGGTCGAAGGAGGCAATCTCGGTTTTCCGCTCGCGGTCTTTGCCGTATTTTTTCTGGAGTTCCTCATACCAGCGGATGGTGAACTTGGTGAGGTTGCGGAGGTTTTTCTCGGTCTCTTCGATGAGTTTTTCGAGGCCTTTGATCTCCTCGTCCGCCTTGAAGGAGTCGAACTTGGAGATGCGCTTGATCTTGATTTCCGTGAGGCGGACGAGGTCGTCTGCGGTGACCTCGCGTTTGAGGAGTTTCTTAAATGGCTGGAGTCCGTCGTCGATGGCTTTGAGGACAGCTTCCCAAGTTTCGCATTCTTCGATGTCGCGGTAGATGCGGTTTTCGATGAAAATTTTCTCTAACGAGCTGAAGTGCCATTTCTCGGCGAGTTCACCAAGTTTGATTTCTAACTCCATCTTCAGCAGGTCGCGCGTGTGATGCGTGACGCGGCGGAGGATCTCGGAAACGCCCATGAATACGGGCTTGCCGTCGTAGAT
>JANOQR010000180.1:0-32156 GCA_031414935.1 Luteolibacter sp. | reverse complement strand
GCCTTTGTCATGCCTTTGTCATGCCTTTGTCATGCCTTTGTCATGCCTTTGTCATGCCTTTGTCATGCCAAAAGTCATTTCCGAAACGTAAAGCGTCAAGGAGCAGCGGACTCCGATCCGCCGAGGTCCGTGAAGTGACGGCGCGTGATGGCATTCTGCTATTCGCCTGCTTACCATAGGCTCCGGCGATTCGGAGATCGCCGCTCCATGGAGTGGGAGAAATGCGGGTTGGCCAATGGGTCACGCCTTTTTCTCACGCTCCTCTGCCTTCTCCTTCTTGATCCGCTCGATGATCTCGCGAATCTCGGCTTCCCAGGGGAAAGGTTTGTCCTTGGTGGCATCGTAGGCGGGGAGATCCGGGATGGGTTCGCCCAGGCGGGTGAGCAGCGCGGTGGCTTGGGTGAGATCGTAGCGGTTCACATACGGCTCGCCATCTGCCCATGCGCGTTTGTAGGCGGCGAGGGCGTGGTGCTGGGCTTGGGCGGTATCGCCCAGGGCCTCGTAGATTTCGGCGAGCAGTTGGGAGGAGTGACCTTGGTTGGCGAGGCGTTGGGCTTCGGCTTGGGGTTCTGGCAGTTGGCCGAGGTGGTATTTGCAGAGGGCTAGGGCGGTTTCGGAGGAGGTACTCGTGAGCCGCCGTTCGCGGGCCATGCGCAGGGCTTCTTGGTAGCTTGTTGCTGCCAGAGCATACTCGCCGCGTTGCCGCTGCCAGTCGCCCCGCAGGCGGTGGAGGTAGCGGAGAACGATGCGGTTGTTGTCCTTTTCTGCCAAGGTGGCGCAGGCGTTAAGATGCGCTTCCTCTAGGCGGCCTTGCCAGAACTGCGCTAGTGCGAAATACCGTTCCGCATCCCCCTGGCGATAGCTGGCGCGGCTGCTGGGGCGCCTCATGCCAGAGAGGGTCTGCCAGTTTGCCTCGGCCTCCTGCCATTGGCCAACTTGGTTTTGGGCGTCATACAAATTCAGCCGCGACATGAAGATATCCTTCTCACCCTCGCAGGCAGTGGCGAGGTCCAGGCACAGATGCTGCACCCGCAGCATGGGGGCCAGCCGGTTCTGGTCCAGCAGGTTGCAGGAGATACTGCGCAGACTCACCATGGCATTGAACCAATCTTCCACTGCCAGATCGCCCTTCAGCGATGCCTCATAAGCCCTCGACGCACCCTCGTTTTCTCCGAGGGAATATAAAGCAACCGCCGCATAGCTTGCGAGGCGGCTGGCGTTGCGGGCGCTCACTGTTTCCGCTAGGGTGCCCCAGCCAGCGGGGAAGAAGGGACGCACCAGTGCCAGAGTTTCAACATACGCCTCCAGATTGAAGAGCAGCGCATGCGACAAATCCCCCCGGTAAGCATCCGCCGCCTGTCGCCAGCGTTCCAGCTTGAGCAGGGTGCGCACCACGTGCAGACCGCTGGCCACGTCTTCCATGGTCTGGGCCTGTTCGTAGGGGCTGTGGGGGCGGGCATTGAAGAAGTCGATCACCTTTTGGCCGTGGGTTTCCTTGTCTGGTCCCTTCAAGGCCCCGGAGGCCACGCCGCGCACCACGGGATGGAGATCGTAGCGCTTGCTGGGGCTGTCGTATTGCAAAAGGCCGCGCTGCCTGAGGTCGCGGACGGTTTCGCCCAGTAGATGGGCTTCTACCGGCGGATGAGGATTGAAGGCGGCTAGGGTTTCGTAGTCCACGCCTTCTTGGATGAGAGCTAGAGTGGAGAGCAGGCTACAACCGGGCGCACTGAGCGCGGCGATGGCGGCGGTGAGGATGTGGTTCCGACGTTGCTTGAGGTCTAGGCGGGCGAGGTCCAGCGCAGCTCCGTGTTGCGGGTCGGCGGCCCAGCGGTCGAAGTCGCCGGGCTCGGGCAAATAGTTGCTGATGAGTCCAGCCAGGGCACCGATGGTGAGCGGGTGATTCTCGCAATAGGTCTTGAGGTAATAGCGGATGGCGCTGCTGTCTCCGCTCACGCCATTGGCCCGCAGCAGGGCCTCGGCATCTGCCTCGTCCAAGCCGGGGAGATTCAGCGGCTGGACGTGCTGAATGGGTAGGCCGGAGGGATTCAAAAGCACCCGAGGGATGAGGCGGGAGCTGATGAGGATCTTGGACGGAGCACAGCCAGCTAGGGCACGGAGTAGCTCATTATCCTCATCGCGGATGGCATCGCAGGGATTGCGGTCCAGCACCTTGTCGGTGGGGAAGTCCATCTCCTCGTCCGCCATCTCGGCAGCGTCGATGCGGTGGTAGGCTACCAACACGCGCTCCAAGCCATCCAGAATGAGCAACCAGGGCCGGGCGTGGAGCAGGGCGAGCAATTCCTTTTTCACCTCGGCGATGGGCCGCTGCTCCAGAGTCTTCACCGGTGCGCCGGTCATGTAAGCCAGTGCCTCGCGGCAGAAGTCGGTCATGACGGCCCCTTTTTCATAGAAAGAATACCAGAAGCGCCCGGCCCAATCCTTGCGGGCGGTGGTGGCGTGGTTCTTCACCCAATGCCAAGTGAGCATGGACTTGCCATTGCCACCAATGGCCTCGAAGAGCAGGACGGTGTCCGGGTCCGTGGCCAGTGCCCAATCGTCCAGCACCTTCAACTGCGCCGTGCGACCGACGAAGTCGTGAGAACCGATGTAGTCGCCACGGGCGGCGTAGAACTCGGGTGGCTGAGGGGTGAGGGAAGGCTGGGCGGCGTTGTGCTGAGTGGTGGGTGGGGAGGGTTCGAGGAGTTTCGATAAATCCGAGATGGGAGCGGAGATGGCTTTGTTGAATTCCTCCAAGCTGTTGAAGACGGCATAGACGCGGTTCACGGAACCACCGGGTAGGGCGAGCTTGGCGCGAGTGCGGAAGGCGGCGAGTTTTTCTCGTTTCTCGGCATCCAGCTCCATGTGCTTCGGTGGAACTGGGTAGTCTTCGTGCATGACAAAAACCAGCGTGGGGCGGACTAGCTTTTGAGCTTCATCAAACTCCAGCTCCGTGATGGAAACCTTCTTAGGATTGCGCTCAGGGCAGGCGGGCGTTTGGCCATACTTGTGGCTGACGATGAGAATGTAGGCCGCGCTTTTTCTCACCATGTTGAGCGAGGCATCAATGACATCGCCAGCGGGCTTGGCTCCGCTGTGTTCCATGACCTCGGGGTGGAGTCCGTGGTTTAGGAGAGCTTTCTTGAGATCATCTCGATGCGCGATCAGGTCGGTGAAGGTGCTGGAGACCATGACCCGGTGGGCGGGTTCGGGAGCTGGGGAGGCGGGAGCGGACATGACGAGGGGAAGTTTCGCCGCACTGTGTGCCGAAACGTCCGCCGGGCGCAATCTCTGCTTGATAGAATTGCAGGAAAACAGCGGGATTTCCCGAAAAGCTGTCGCGACTTGCTGCGAGTGCTTGGCCTCCAAGCAGTTCTCATTTTCCCCCAAATTCTTTCACCCTCCTTGCGCCTTTTTGCGGCTGAAAATCCATGTGCCTTGTTCGCTAGCGCGTTTGCACGCTTCCTGCTTTAGTCCGCGCGAATGCATCGGGAAAACGAACGCCTCGAAGAAGATAAACGCCGCGAAAAACGCTGGCGACGCTGGGGACCATTTCTCAGCGAACGCCAGTGGGGGACCGTGCGCGAGGACTACTCGGATCACGGCAACAGTTGGGCGAGTTTCCCGCACGATCACTCGCGCCGCCGGGCATACCGCTGGGGCGAGGATGGCTTGCAGGGCTGGACGGATCGACAATGCCGCCTCTGCTTCGCGCCCGCGCTTTGGAATGGCAAAGACACCATCATCAAAGAGCGCCTTTTCGGCCTCGGCGGCAACGAGGGCAACCACGGCGAGGACGTGAAAGAGTGCTACTACTACCTCGATTCCACACCGACGCATTCCTACACCAAGGCTCTCTACAAGTATCCGCAAGCGATGTATCCCTACACCGCGATCCGGGAAAAAAATCAGGCACTCGGTCGCACCGGGCCTGAGTTGGAAATCGCCGACATGGGCCTTTTCGACGACGGGAAATACTTCGATGTCCTCCAAGAAGTCGCGAAACGTACGCCGGAAGACATTCTCTGGCGGATCACGGTGACGAACCATGGCAAACGCTCTGCGCCCATCCACGTCCTGCCGACGCTGTGGTTTCGCAACGTCTGGAGCTGGGGAGAAAATCGCGAATCGCCACGGGTGAAACCATCGATCACGGCAGATGAGGGCGGAGTTTTTGCCAGTCACGAATCGCTGGGAGATTACGTCTTTCTCGTGGATTCGCCGAATTTTCCTAACGAAATCCCATGGCTCTTCACGGAAAATGAAACGAACATGAAGTCCGTCTTCGGCACCGAAAACGCCACTCCTTATGTCAAAGATGCGTTTCATCGTTACTTGATCCACTCGGAAAAAGGCGCGGTTTCTCCCGAGAAACGTGGCACCAAAGCCGCCGCGCATTTGAAGTTCATGGTTCCGGCTGGCAAGTCGATCACCGTGCGTTGTCGGCTGCATTTGAAGAGTGAATCTAACGGGCTGAGTGGCTTCGAGGAATTTGACAGCACCTTCGCCGAGCGGATCGCGGAGTGTGATTCATTCTACGAGGAAGTGATTCCGAAAAACATTCCAACCGACGAACGCCTGATTTCCCGGCAAGGATACGCCGGGCTTTTGTGGACCAAGCAGTTTTTCTACTACGTCGTCGAGGACTGGCTCAAGGGCGACAACAACGCGCCGCCATCTCAAGCCAGGCTCAAAGGTCGCAACGCGGATTGGCAGAATTTCTTCGCCCGCGACATCCTCTCCATGCCAGACAAGTGGGAATACCCGTGGTTCGCCGCGTGGGACACCGCGTTCCACATGATCCCGTTCGCCGCAGTCGATCCCGAGTTCGCCAAGAACCAACTCCTCCTGCTACTGCGCGAGTGGTACATGCACCCGAACGGCCAACTGCCTGCCTACGAGTGGAACTTCTCTGACGTAAATCCGCCCGTCCACGCGTGGGCTGTTTGGCGGGTTTATAAAATCGCGGACAAGAAGGGAAATCGCGATCTGTTATTCCTCGAACGCGCCTTCCAGAAACTCCTGCTGAACTTCACTTGGTGGGTGAACCGCAAGGACGTGGAAGGCCGACATGTCTTCGGCGGCGGCTTCCTCGGACTGGATAACATCGGCGTTTTTGACCGCTCCCACGCGCTGCCCGGCGGCGGTCATCTCAATCAAGCCGACGGCACCGCATGGATGGCCTCCTTTTGTCTAACGATGCTGTCGATGGCTCTCGAACTCGCTCTGGAAAAGCCAGCCTACGAGGACATCGCATCCAAGTTCTTCGAGCACTTCGTCAACATATGCGACGCGATCAACGCCCTCGGCGGAACCGGTCTTTGGGACAGCGAAGACGGATTTTACTACGATCAACTTATCATCAATCACCAAGAACCCATCCCACTTCGCATCCGTTCGCTCGTCGGCCTCTTGCCGATGTGCGCGGTCACGGTGCTCAAACAAAAGACCATCGACGCGCTGCCCAGTTTCCGAAAACGCATGGACTGGTTTCTCGTCAATCGACCGGACATTTTGAAATACATCACGACCCGTCGCGTGAAGGGCGATAAGAATCCTGGACGGTGTTTGCTAGCCATTCCATCAGAAGCTCGCTTACGCAAAAGCCTCGCCTACATGCTGGATTCCAAGGATTTTCTCTCAAACTTCGGCATCCGTTCCCTGAGCAAAGCCCACGGTGAGAAACCCTTCATTTTCCTGCACGAAGGACAACGCCACGAAGTCCCCTACACCCCCGGCGAGGCTTTGACCGACATGTTTGGCGGAAATTCTAACTGGCGCGGCCCGATTTGGTTTCCCGTCAATTTCCTCATCATCGAAGCGCTCGAACGCTACGACTATTTCTACGGCGACACCTTCAAAATCGAGTATCCCACTGGCTCCGGAAATCTCCTCACCCTCCGCGAAGTCGCTATCGATCTCTGCGATCGCCTGATCTCACTGCTACTCCCAAACAAAGACGGCTACCGCCCCTGCTTTGGCGATGCGACGCGCTACACCGATGTCCCCCACTGGCAGAATTTACTGCTCTTCCACGAATACTTTCACGGCGAAACCGGCGAAGGACTTGGTGCATCCCACCAGACTGGCTGGACCTCACTCATCGTCCGTCTCGTCCGCGACCGCCGGGAAAAACTCCAACTCGCTCTCGTCACTGGCTCGCTGCCATCCGTCGATCCCGATGAATCAGATCTCACCAACGCGATCACGTAAGATGCCCGGAATTGACACAAATTTCCTGGTGCCTAGCCTGACTGCTTGAGTCCCCCCCGACCCCTTTGAAATGAGCACCCCCGTGTCAAAGATCATCCACGCGGCGAGTAATTTCCTCGATCCGCGCAGCTACTTGCATGTGCTGCGGCTCATTCATTTCTACGGCTACAGCCACGTCAGAGAGCGGCGGAAACTCATCATCGGCGAGGGCACTTCCATTTCGCCGAACGTCTCTTTCCGCAATGGCGAGCGTATCACCATGGGGCGCGGCTGCCATCTCGGCGAACGTTGTTACCTCTGGGCTGGCGATTCAACCGGGAAAATCATTTTGGGAAATCACGTCGCACTCGCCCCGGAGGTTTTCCTCACCGCGTCAAATTATCAGCTAGAAAACGGCAAGCCCATCCAAGAGCAACCCAAAGTCGAGCGCGATATCCGCATCGGAAACGACGTGTGGCTCGGCGCACGAGTCGTCGTCACCGCAGGCGTCACCATCGGCGACGGTTGCATCGTCGGTGCAGGTGCCGTCGTCACCAAAGATCTCCCCGCTGGCTCCATCGCCGGTGGTGTTCCCGCCAAAGTCATCGCTACCCGCTAACCAATTTCATCATGAAAGCAGACGTCGCCATAGTCATCGTGTCCTACAACTCGGAGGGACACATCGGCCCCTGTCTGGAGAGCGTCTTCAAACAACGCAAGTCGGTTAGCCAGCAAGTGATCGTCGTCGATAACAGCCCGAACGACCGCACGGTGAACTACATTCGTGAAAATTTCCCCGATGTCGAACTGGTCGTTCCCGGTGCCAATCTTGGCTTTGCCAAAGGCGTGAATCTCGGCGTGAAACACTCTGATGCCGAGTTCGTGCTACTTTTAAATCCCGACACCATCATCTTAGAAAACGCCGTCGATGTGATCGTGGATTTCGCCCGAAAAAAACCCGGCCACGGTCTTTACGGCGGACGCACACTCACTCCCGAGGGCGATCTCGAGCCCTCATCCTGTTGGGGACTTCCTTCGCTGTGGAGCATGGCGATGTTTGGCCTCGGACTGACCACCATCGCGCCAGGCAACTCATTTCTCGATCCTGAATCCCTCGGAACTTGGCAGCGCGACTCAGTGCGCGAAGTCGGTGTTATCACGGGTTGTTTCCTTTTAGCGACGACTGCAGTTTGGAACGAACTCGGCGGACTCGATGAACGTTATTTCATGTATGGCGAGGACGCCGATCTCGCGATGCGCGCCCACACCGCTGGCTACCGCCCGATCATTTGCCCGGATGCAAAACTCATCCACGAAGACGGCGGCTGCTCAGACACTCCTGTCCATAAGACGCTGCTGCTTTACAAAGGCAAAGCCAGCCTCGTTAGAATGCACTGGAGAGGACTGGCTCAATCACTCGGACTATTCTTCCTCCTAGCAGGAACTGGCCTACGCGCCGTCATCAGCAAGCTCAAGCCCTCTTCCGGGGAAAATGACAGTGCTGGCCGCTGGCAAACTCTCTGGCGTGAGCGCAGGGACTGGCTGCAAGGCTACGGCGGCTAAATTTCTAACTCACCAACGATGCCTTCTTCCCCTCCCGACATCCTCATCTTCTGCGGCCAAGATTGGTGGTATCACAATCGCGCTCACAGCGATTTCCAGTTGATGACCCGCGCGGCGAAATACCGTAAAGTCCTGCTCGTGAACAGCATCGGCATGAGAATGCCTGCACCCGGGAAAAGCCCCATGCTCTTCCGCCGACTCTGGCGCAAAGCGAAAAGCATGTGTCGCCCAGCGTGTAAGCCGCTAGATGACCGCCCGAACTATAACCTGATGACGCCCATCTTGTTTCCCTTCTACGGAAGCGCCAAAGCCCGCGCCTTCAACGCGTGGTTCATCCGCCTCCAAGTGAATCGGATGGCTCGCAAGCTCGGAATCGTCAATCCGCACATCATCGTCACCCTGCCGACTGCATGGGATGTCGCGAAAAAAATGCACCGCAGCTCGTTAGTTTACAACCGCAGCGACAAACACTCCGGTTTCTCCGAGGTCGATAACTCACTCATCGTTCGTCTCGAAAACGAACTGATCAAAAACTCAGACGTCGTCCTTTACTGCTGCCGAAATCTCATGGCCAGCGAGCGAAAAATGGCAGGCGACCGCGCACGTTTCCTCGACCACGGCGTGGATATCAAGCACTTCGCCGCCAAGCCACCCAGCGGCGCAATCACCAGCCTCGGCCATCCGCGACCCATCATCGGCTTCTTCGGTGGGTTAGAGCATTACGTCGTGGATTTCGATTTGCTGGAGCGCATTGCCAAGGATCGCCCGCAATACAGCGTAGTTCTGATCGGCGACGCCACGCTCTCGCTGGATCGGCTCAAGGCGCATCCGAATATCCACCTTCTAGGATTTCAACCTTACGAAAAAATTCCTCAGTTCGGCCATGATTTCGACATCTCGATCATGCCTTACTTGAACAACGATTGGACGCGCTGGATCAATCCGATCAAACTGAAGGAGTATCTTTTGCTAGGTCACGAAATCGTCGCCGCCCGCTTCGGCGAGGCAGAACACTACGCAGATTTCATCCACATCGCAGACACCCACGAAGAGTTCATCTCACATTTGGATGCAGTTCTCGCAGGTAAAAAAGCTCTTGGAGATCGTAGTAAATTACTCGCAAAAGCAAGTTGGGACGACAGGACGTTAGAGCTGATCGACGTTCTCGACGGTATTTCAAATCAATCAAAAACAAAAGAACCACTATGTGCGGCATCGTAGGACTCAGATATTTCAAAGGCCGACGCGCCGAAGAAGGCTTGCTGCGGAAAATGGCCGCACAGCTCCATCATCGCGGCCCGGATGGTGATGGCTTCAAGGTTTTCAACGACGTCGGCTTCGGTCACACGCGCTTATCGATCATCGACCTAGCGGGTTCGCCCCAGCCAATGACTTCCGCTAGCGGGCCGTTTCACATCACCTTCAACGGCGAGATTTTTAACTACCAATCTCTGCGTGCCGACCTCGTGAGAGATGGCGTCCCGCTGCGCTCTCATGGCGATACCGAGGTGCTGCTAGAAATCATGCGCCGCGAAGGAATCAAAGGTCTCGAAAAGCTCAATGGCCAGTTCGCTTTCGCCTATTACGACGAAACGAAGGAAACACTCATCGTCGCTCGCGACCGCCTCGGCATCCTTCCGCTTTACTACCACATCGGCCCCGATTTCTTCGCCTTCGCCAGTGAAATCAAAGCGCTTCTTCCCGCCGTCGGCGATGCCGTTCTCGACGATGCCGCAGTCGAGGAGTATCTAACCTACCGCTCCGTCCCACCGCCGCGCACCTTGTTCAAAGGCATCAAAAAGCTCGCGCCCGGCACCTTACTCCACATCGGTAAAGACGGTAGCCTGCGCGAGGAAACTTACTGGTCGCTACCAGCTCGCCACCAAGGCGAGATGCTCACCGGCGACGCTGCGATCCGCGCCGTGGATCAAAAACTTCAAGAGGCCGTCGCGCTGCGACTCGTCGCCGACGTGCCAGTCGGAGCCTATCTCAGCGGCGGACTGGACAGCAGCCTCACCGTAGCGCTGATGAAGAAACTGCGCGAAGGCGGCGAGGTCCAGACTTTTGCCGCAGGATTCTCCGATCCACGCTTCGACGAACTTCCTTTCGCCCGCCAAGTCAGCGAAGCCGTAGGAACTGTCCATCACGAGGTCATGGTCACTTCGCAGGATTTCTTGGATTTCTGGGAAAAACTCAGTTGGCACCGCGACGCCCCGATGAGCGAACCAGCAGACATCGCCATTCACAAAATCGCCAAGCAAGCGCGCGCTCAAGTGAAGGTGCTTCTATCAGGCGAAGGCAGTGACGAAATTTTCGGTGGCTATCCGAAATACGCTTTCGAGCCGAAGCTCGCTCCACTCGCGGCCATTCCGAATTTCCTCCGAGTCCCGATGTTCCGCATGGGCGAGCGAATGTTGCCGGAATCCAAAAACCGAATCCGCCAAGCTGGACGTGCGCTTGCATCACGTTCCACAGCCGAGCGAATGCAAACTTGGTTCGGCCCATTCACTTGGTATGAGCGCAAGTCGCTCCGTGCAGGCTATGGCCTCGGCAACGAGCCAGGCCAATGGGACCGCGCCGAAGGCGACCACCTGCGGCGGATGCTCTACGTGGATTGCCACACGTGGTTAGCTGACAACTTGCTAGAACGCGGTGATCGCATGTCGATGGCTGCGAGCATCGAGAATCGCCCGCCATTTCTCGACCACGAGCTAGTAGAACTCGCCTTCCGCATCGACTCGGCGATGAAGATCAAAGGCAACAGCGGTAAGTGGCTCGTCAAAGAAATCGCCCGCAAACATCTCCCGGCAAATATCGTGGATCGCAAAAAAGTCGGCTTCAAAGTGCCGCTCAATGAGTGGTTCCGTGGCGGATTGAAAGACTACGTCCACGATCTTCTGCTAGGACCGGATTCGTTTGTCAGCAGCTACTTCGACCGCCGCGTGATCCAAAATTTGTTAGTCAATCACACCCGTGGCCGCCGCAACGAAGAACTCAGACTCTGGACGCTGATGGGCCTCGAAGTCTGGCACCGCGCGACTTTCCGGGCGATGAAGCATCCGTGATCTTTTACCCTGTCTCAAAAAGAGAGCAGTGATATTTTTCATCCAAAATATCGAGCCATGCTCCAGATGGGTTATTTGTTCAGGAACTCGTGAGCGCGTTTGCGATGGAGCTTGTTAACGTCCATTTCATTAAAAACATCTGCACTGAGAATGCAATCCATACACGCTGTTTCACACGTTTCGTGATGCTTTTCGGATCCATGCAAAACATCTGCGGCGAGTTTCAACCATCTCTCACTGTCTTGAAGGAGCTCAAGCACATGGCCCGCTCCGCCTGGCACATTGTCGTAAACAACTGCAGTGGGATGTGCGCCCTTTGGTGATGGTGCGACGGAGTGTCCGAGCTCGCGGCTATCGAGTTGAAGCAGGCGTGCTCCAGCGAGTTTGAGAGCCAGTGCTAGCGTTTCGGCTAATTCTGATGCTCGAGGACCGAAGTCGATGATAAGGACATCGGTGATGACCTTGCTGGCCAATGCCCGATGGCGCAAAAAGCTGTTGCCGTGGTCACAAAGCTTGGCGCGATGATAGCCCGGCCCAGGCTTTGGTGAATGCAGACCACTGTGGCGCAGCAGGTCACGAGGCAGACTTTTGTCTTTGTCGGCTGACATGGGCTGCTCCTCGCTTTCTGCCATGCCGCAGATTGTGCAGATGGCATAGCCGTGTTCTTTCTCACCACGGTTATGGACAAAGATTTCACCGTTCTCCTTGTAGTAGGCAGACCAGCCGTTGATCCCAGCGAATGGGGCATCGTTCACCACCGCATCACGGAGGTTGATGGCTTGCACGACAGCAGAGCCAACACGCTCGGTGCCCAGATGTCGCTGGGGTGTTTCCCACGCCGCCGTCACGAAGCCATGATGCGGTATCAGGTAGGATGTCAACGAGCTTGCAGCGGCGCTGCCACAGAGATCGCAGCGGGCATTCTCGCCATCACCCATGCCGTGCATGAAGTGGCCTTGCGTGCATTTGGTGAACCATCCGCTCAAGCCAAAGCCTCTTGTTTCTTCCGGACCATCGCCGATGCCGACGCTGTTCTTCAGCAGACCTCGTGACAGCACAAGCCGCCCACTCACCAGTAACGCCGATCCAGGAACGTATTCGCGCAAGGCTTGGATGCCTCCGCGCTCAAGGCGATACTGCTCTTGCTCCTCAGCACGGTGTCGGGAGTCAGTGCCGATGACTTTAAGCTTCATCGTGCCGATCGGGAAGCCGTAGCGCGGCAAGTATTGTTCTTCGGCCAACGCGGCAACGACCGTGATCTGATGGGCGGCCTCGAGTTCGTAGTGGAGTCGGTTCGCATACGCAGAGCGATCCGTGTCGTCAGACGGAATGGCCTCCCATGCTTTGAGAACCGGCTCGTAGGACTTGATCCAACGATCACTCAACTCGCGAAAGCCACTTGTCGCAGTGTCTAGCAAGCCATCCAACTCTGCATTGGCTAATGCGGTGTCTGCAACCAAAGCACGGGCGTCATCTCGCCAGTCCGGTCTGCCACGCAACGCTTCGAGATACTCCAAATATTGAGCTGCGATGGGCGTGGCGAGAGTGCTTGCGATTGCCCCTGGTCGCTGTTGGTCATGTTTGGGCGACCAGTATTTGGATCGTGCCAAGCCGCAGAACTCCCCCATGCGTCCATAGACAGTCATGGCTCCAGCTCTTGCTTCATCGGGCGTGATGCTGCGGAAGAATAGACCCAGCAGGTAAGCGTGGAAGTGCCGTTTGACGATGCGCTCGCGCTCAAGCGAGACGGTGGGGTTGCGTAGTGACTTGCACAAGTAGTCTCCAAATCGTTGAATCACCTCGCGCTCGTAAGGCGTGTTGCGGGCGAAGGTGACGACGATGGATGAACCGTCTGAGCGACGACCCGCTCGCCCAGCACGTTGCAGGTAGTTCGCCTTTCCCGGCGGGACGTTGCTCATCAACACGGCGTTGAGTCCGCCGATGTCGATGCCAAGTTCCATCGTGGTGGTGGAACTCAACACATTGCGGGCACCTGCTTTGAAGAGGTTTTGCAGCCTGCGATTCTCTTCGGGTGCGAGTTGTGCGCTGTGCTCCTCCGCCCAGAGAGCGAGGTTGTAGAAGTCCGATTGGTAGCCGCGCCGATGTCTGCCCACTCTCAAGTCCTGGTCGGCAGCAACATGATCGATGGGCTTCAAGTCAACGGCTCCCCTCGTCGGCACGATGCCTTCAAGCTCACGAGTCCAGATGGCTGCTGTGCGTTGGCAATGATGGAGATGAAGCGGACGACGAATCGTTAGCGAAGGGAAGTGCAACTGCATCGCCTTCACCGGAGCCTTGTCTTTGGTTTGGCGATCCGATTTCTTGAGCCAGTCCAAAGTGCTGCCGTGCAATTGATTGAAGGCGGCTTCCATCGTCTGCCTCGCTGTAGCTTTGAGGGTGTCTTGGCTGCATCCCAGCTTCTCAAGCACGCGCTCGACGAATTGTGTGCGCCGTTGGCGTGCCTCGTTGTAGTCCGCATCATCTGGGGCAGCGTCAACACCGCGAAAGCGAAGCAGCTTGTAGCCGATCTTGTCGAGAGACATCCAATGGCCTATGAACTGACTGCCATACGGAAAGGACTCGTCGTATTCCTCGCTGCCAAGGGTGATGGCACCGTCGATGCGCAGAGTGTCGAGTAGAAGCGTGAGCAGCAGCGTCCAGTGTTCGCGAAAAATGGGACGCATCGCCTCGGTGGGCAACTCTCCCACCAACTTCTCCGGGGCAGTGAGTTGGTCGATGCCTGGATAGTTCACCTCCACCATGCCCGCCATCTGGAGATTCACACTGCCGTAGGATAAGCGCGCCAGTTCACGGCCCAGCATGGCTTCGATGTATTGGCATGTGCCTTTGGAGTTTTGGTTCCAACAGATTTGTGGTGCATGATCCCAACCGGATGGTTTGGATGGCTCATCGGCAACGGTCTTGTGCTTGGTCGAAGGATCACTCTCCGACTCGCATCCCGGCGAGCCACGGTCAATAATTTGAGAGATGAGCGGGGACTGTTCCAGCTTCTTTGCCCAATCGCTGACTTTGCCTCCCTGACGGAGCGCGGCTAAGTCTCGCTGGTATTCGGCTAGCTTCTCTTTGGCTCGACTGTTGTTTGGATCGTTCTTCAATCGCTGCTGTTCTTTGGCGATGTCTTCTTCGAGTTCTGCCTCTTTGACTGGAGCATCCTGATCGAGACACTGCACCAGCGCCGCACGGAACAACTGAACCTCATGTTGAAAGCCCAGCTTCGGGCCGAGTCTCGCAGCCGCCCCACGACTATCGCTGAACGCAAGCAGGCGTCGTCCCTTCGCGGGCAGCCATTGATTGTAGTCCACGGGAAGCGGCGGCAACTGCGTGAGCACCGTCTCAGTCAAAACCGAGATGGGCAAATCGGCAGACTGCCCCATCAGCCTTCCTTCGGTGCGCATCTTCTCGTCACAGCCAGCACATCGGTTGCCAAGGTGGTAAAGGCTCATTCCTTCGTGCGCAGCGCTTCCCATCTTTGGATCGAGCACTTCCTCCTGTGAGTTACGCACTGCGTTTGGTGAATAGACCTTGAGCGTCTTCGACTCCCAATCCTCCTTTCGATAGAGCGGCAGCAGCCGACCCGTGCCTGGATCGCGGACACCGGCCACGGCCCATGTGCCGCAGTTGTCACAGCGCACGACAGAGAGACAGGCATGGGTGCAACTCGGGCAAACCGCGTTCCCACGAGCATTGAGCGAACCAAATCCAGGCAACGGATACGGGCCGCTGCAATGAGCATTCAAGCAAACACTGAGGCGGCTGCTTCCCCGTGCTTGAACATGCAAGCGATGTGGCACGAGAGGATAATCCTCTGGTGCCTGTCGTGCCGAAGCACTGAGTTGGAGAATGCGCCGTGTGGCTTGCAAAGCCAGATCATCGCTGCGCTTCCAAAGCAACTGAGCAAGCTCACTCAAGCAGATGTGCTTGCGTTCATAGAGCAACGACGAGAGGCGGCAAACCGCCTCATCAGTTGGCAACGCCGCGTGCAGGAACACCGTCGGCTCAAGAGTATTCCTCGACGCATGTGCCGATAGCGAAGGCAATGATTCGCGGAGATTGCGCATGTCCTCTGCACTCCAGGTAGCAAGTTTTGGAGAACCGTCTGCATCGTTGTGAAGCGTTGCAAATTGGCCCCACTCAATGCCCGCCCATTGCTCCACAGACATGGACGATGCTCCGTTCGGTGGTGTGAGTCGCGTGTCTCGCTTCTGCCCCTGAATGACTTTCACCAGCTCCGAAGGCTTGGTGAACAAGGTGGACGCAAAAGTTTTCAGCGTGGTTTCCAGATCAGTCGAATCATCGCCAATGGTGGCAGAGGTCGCGAGTTGCAGCACCTTCTCACTCGGCACACCGCAACGCTGGTAGAGACGCCGCAGTAGCAACGTCATCTCCGCAGCCAGTGTGCCACTGTAGAGATGCGCCTCATCCAGAACGACGACTTGGAGGTTCTTCCCAAAGAAGCACTGATCCTGCGGACGGCAGAGCATGTATTCCAACATGGAGTAGTTGGTGATCACGATGTCTGGCACCGCCCCGCGCTTCTCAGCGGCGAGCTTTTTGCCGTCGTGCGTCTCCCAGCCTCGCGCCTCTTGTCGTGTCTGCATACGACAGGCATCGTAAGCGCGGAAGTCCCGTTGCTTGTCCTTCCTCCCTTCTGGTGTCTCACTGGTGAAGTGAAAGCATGTGATTGCAGGGTTCTCTCCCTGCGGCTGGAGCCACTTGTAGATACGCTCCATCTGATCGTTCACCAGCGCATTCATAGGGTAGAGAATCAGGCATTGAATGCCTTCGCCCGGCTCTCGCTTTGGATGCGTTGCCAGCAGGTTCAGCAGTGGCAGGAGGAAACTCTCGGTTTTGCCAGCGCCCGTGCCCGCTGTGACGATGATGGCAGGCTTCTCGTCCTTGCCCTGAAACTCCGCAGCATGAATCACCGACTCAGCCTGATGCGTGTAGAGTTTGCGTTCCTTGGGGAGTTGTCCCTTACGATCAAGCAAAGCCGTGATGCTTGGTGCAAACACACCACGCTCCGTCAGCGATTGCAGCGAATCGGCTGACGATACGGATGGGAAGACGCCCTCCACCCACAAGTCTCCAACGAGACCGCCGTTGTCAGGAGTATCTTCCCACATCAAGCGAAGCGCCTTGGCAACATCGGCATCATTCACAAAATTGTCCGACAGAGCGAGATCAACCAGGCGCTCCTTGATCTGCTGGCTCATCGCGATGGCGTCGATTTGCGCCGAGTCGTTTAGTGTGGAGGGTGTCATGGATACTTATGCGTTGGAAGGAAATGAGTGATGATCTTCCGATAAAGCAGTTGGCGGAAAGGCGCGAGGGTGAGGGCCGATTTCAGATTGTTGTTTTCGAGAGGATCAAGTGCAGGATTTGTGACTGCCTTTATACCGCAATCGAATAGCCGCTCAAAAAAGACATCATCAATGTTGGGCGCGAGGCTCTTCAAGCTGTCGTGTAGCCTTTGTATGGGCTGTTGATTGATCAGCAGCATCGAACCCATGTTGCGTCGATTCTGAACCGCCGCGTCCGTCGTTAGCCAGTAGCAAATCATTCTCCCCATCAGCACCGGATCACATGCTCCGACAGCTTGAAAAGTATCGAGAGTTTTTGCATTTACGTCATCCGTCAGTTGCCTGGGCAAGCACTGGATGAGCTTCTGCTTCGTCTCGGTCGTCAGTTCATCGTGCTCGATTTGATAGCCCTGGATGATGGCTCTCACGGCATCATGCCAAGCTTCGGTATTCTCTCCTTCGATCTTCCGCCTGTCTTTGCGCTCTTTGCAGCCGCAGAGCCATTCGCCGAGAATGATGTGAGGGAAGCGGCGAAAGAATTCCTTCACCTGATGATCGTGATGCCCGCTGAGAATGGGGAGCTTCGCCCAGCGAATGGTGAATGCGGCACGTCTCGCATCCACATCGTCTCTGATCTCAGCAAGATTGCTACTCCAGGAACCTCCATCTTGTGGCACTCGCCACCAAGTCGCCAGTCTCACACCAGCGTAAGCCAACACCAGATAGTCGCAGAGTTGAGCTGGGAAAGGAGCAAACATCGCCTTGTCATTGGCGAAGACCAAACGCTCCCCGGCAACCTCAGACGTGGTTCGCTCATGGATGGCCCCGTAGTGAAGGGTGTGCTCCTCGCTCAGCTCTGGCGTTCCCCAAGCATCAAAGGTGTAGTCTTTTCCGATGAAAGGATTCACAGCGTAAATATGGAACAAGCCTTTATCCGCGACTTCTCCAACCAAGATGGTGGGCTTGTCCTCGCGATTGAACTGGCCCAATCGGATGCTCAAACCCTGACCATAGGCACCAAGATCATACAAAGATTGCGGTGATCCTTCTCTAAGCTCTGAAACAAAGCGCTCCCCCTCAAACAAGCACCACCTCAGACCACGCTCCTGCTGCTCTACTGTCAGGGGCTTTGGCATGATGGTGTATCGACCACGTTTAAGCTGTTCGTTGTTTCGAGTGGCAAAGAACTCGCCGCAGGACGCTCTGCCGCGTGATTGCTCGAAGATGCCGACCAAACTCGGCTTCCATTCGATCTCTGTTCGATACACCACTTCACCCAATCGAATTCGCAGTTTCAACAAAACTCGCGAGGCCAATAGGGCTTCGAGCTTCGGAATCCCACTAATTCTCCAAGGTAATTGAGCGGCAGGCTGAGGCTGTTCAATGCAGAGTTGCCGCGAGCGCCACTGTGCAGACAGAATTTCTGCATCACTGATGCCAGAGACTCTCAGCACGATCTCGATGGTTCTTGGGTCATACAGACTGGCATTGTCCAATGACGACAGTTCACACTTCGGTGTGATTCTGCTGGGAAATGCAGGCTGCGCGCTACGGTCCCCTGCGATGCTCGACCACAACTCGTCTCCATTATCAGACAACACTCGAAGTGGCTGACCAGCTTCAAAGCGCAGGCGATGGAGCTTATACCCCATGCCTTCAAACCGATGCCACTCCGCAGACTGAGGAATGAGGTTCAAGTCTGCGCGAACAAGAACAAAACACAGAGCATTGGTGCGCGGGCCTCGTTTTACAAAGCCGTCATCGAGATAACAACCGCGCTCACTGAAAGCCATGATGTCTGCATCAGGATCAAATAGCTGAATATCCTGCGCTGCCACTTCGCGGCCTTGCTGGTCCGTGATGGAGGCACTGACCTGACTTTCCTTCACCGACGCGAGTGGAAACTCAAAGGTGTGCGCGAGATTCGATAAAGAGCCGTCTGATTGTTTGCGGAGGAAGACCTCTTGCGCCGCTGACTCTCCGCACCTGAGCCGCACACAAAAGCTGGCTCCTGTCATTTCCCACTCCGCCAAACCCGCAAGCTCAATTTGCCACTGAGCCTCAGCCAACAGATTGCCCACTACCAAACGCGGCTCCGACAAGAAACTCCGTGGTGCCTCTCCTGCTTCACTCGAACCTGAGCGGTAGGTGGCTGGCGACAAGTGGGGCTTCTTCTTGGCGGCAAGCAGCAGTTCATCAGCCCATTCCAGCAGAACCCAAGGACTCTCGCTGATGATCCTCCGCGTGACGGCTTCCGCAGCATTGCCACGCCGGAACGACAACAGTGCTTCCCACAACTTCTTGAACGACTCGCTCTTGAGTTCAGTGTCATCAAGCAACCGCCCAATCGTGTTTGGCTGATTGTAGCCCATCAGCCACTCAGGCAGCATCTTGGCAAAACCGCGCTGAGTGAAGCCGAACTGAAGGTAGATCGAGCCGAACCATTCTTGAGTCCCGTCCTGCCCGAAGATGTGCCGCAGGAGGAAGTGTCGGCAGGTCTTTTCGATCAACGTCTTGACCTCCACACGAGGCTGTCCGTTACTATGAAATAGGAGGTCTGCAACGGATTCAGACAGTTTCAACCCCGCTCGCACTGCTGGCCAAATCTGCCCCTCGGTAGCCTCTCGCCGCGCCACACAAATGACCGCCAGCAGCAACCTCAAACCAAACTCGTGTTGTAGCTGCTGCAGCGCGTGACTCACCTCATAGTGTCGCACTTGTTGAAGCTCCTGAAGACAAACTTGGCAGCAGGCATCGTCAGCCATTTCACAAAGTGCTGTTGGTGAGTCCTGTGCCGTAAGCGCAATAACGAGCTGATTGAGTTGCACAAAAGAGGGGGAAGTTAATCGAGTTCAGAGGAAATGTGTTTCCGATCTAGCAATTATTGGTTCGTAGTCCAACAAAAAGCATTCGAGCAAATCCCGCGCTTGGACATTCCGCGACCGTGGTTTAGGACAGCGCGGTGAACTCATGGAATGAAGCGATCAATGCGGTAAGAAGCTGTCTCAAGGCGGGTGTCAGTGAGTTTGTGGTCTGTGCTGGGGCTAGAAATGCATCTTTGTTAGAAATCCTTGCGCGGGCTGAGGCTGGCGGACTGGTGAGAGTGTGGCGGCACTTTGAGGAGCGCGGTGCGGGGTTCTTCGCCCTCGGGCGGACGATGGAAACTGGGCTGCCGTGCGCTGTCGTCACCACCAGTGGGACAGCGGTCGCGGAGCTTTTACCTGCGGTGATCGAGGCGTTCTATCAGGCGAGGCCGTTGGTGGCGATTACGGCGGATCGCCCTGCGGAGTTCCGGGGAAGCGGTGCACCACAGTCCATCGACCAATTAGGAGTTTTCGGAAATCATGCGTGGCAGGGAGGTTTCGCGGAGTGGGACGGCAGGCAGCCGATCCATCTCAACGTCGAACTCGGCGAGGAGTTCGAACCGGGCGACGAAAATTTTTCCGGCGAGACGTTAGGTGATTTTCAGCCCGCGAAAGATCGACTCGATGTGGCTGCGCTGGCGCGTTGGCTGCGGGAAGATCACTACAAGGGCATCGTCGTCTTGGTGGGCGGATTGGAGCCTGACGAGCGCGAGGATGTATTTCATTTTTGTAGCGACTTGGCTGCTCCACTCGTCGCAGAAGCGACTAGCGGTTTGCGTGAAGCGTTAGAAGGACTCGCGATCCACGATGCAGACCGAGTTTTGAAATCACGCCCGCCGGGAAAAATTCTGCGTTTGGGTGATGTCCCGAGTGGGCGGTTTTGGCGAGATTTGGAAAATTTACCGGAAGTTTCCGTCTGGTCCGTCTGCCGTAATGGCCTGCGCGGACTCGCCCGGGAATCCAACGTGCTGCGTGGTCAGCTTCAGCGCGTGCTTCCCGCATTGGGGATGATAGATCCGGCAGAGGACGCGCTCGACTACTTGCCCGCAGCTTCTAGCAGAGCTAGTCGTGTGGATGAGTTATTGGAAAGCTATCCCGATAGCGAGCCGGCGCTCATCCGTAGCATGTCGCACTACGCATCCATCGGCGGCGGGGTTTTCCTCGGGAATAGCCTGCCCATCCGCGAATGGAATTTATTCGCCCAGTGGACTCGCCCGGTGCCTTCCGTGCGGGCGAATCGTGGGGTGAACGGCATCGACGGCCAGATTAGCACTTGGCTCGGCTGGTCTGCCGACGTGAGTGAAACATGGGCGGTCGTGGGCGACCTAACGGCTCTTTACGATCTCGCGGCGCCTTTCCTTCTCGGTCAGCTCAACAGCCAAGGCCGCGTTCTCGCCGTCATCAATAACGGTGGGGGGAAAATTTTCGAGCGCCTGCCTCGGCTCAAGACGATGCACCCGCGCGCTGCCGAGTGGATGACTAATCCGCAAACCGCCGATCTAGCAGGTTTAGCCGCACTCTGGGGTATGAATCACTTGCGTGTTCGGACGGTGGATGATTTCGACCAAATCGAAACTGGCCCACGCACGCTGCTTTTAGAAATCCTACCGGATGCTGCCCAAACCACCGCTTTCTGGGCAGCGTGGGACCGCATTCGTCACTGAAAAATCGAAATCCTTCCCTTGCCAAGTTCCGCAGGGGCCGTTACGCATTTCCACCCAGACTCAATCTCTGGTCCCGTGGTCCAATGGATAGGACGATGGCCTCCGAAGCCGTAGGTGGTGGTTCGATTCCACCCGGGACCACCAGTCTAAAATTCCTTTCAACCCATGAGTTGTGAGTCGAATTCGAAAGATAATCGATCACATAATCCTTAACCTCGTAATCATCACGAACACACGAGAAATCTTGCTCGAAATCCATCCGACTTCCCGCTTGCCACATCCATCATCACACTTCCCACTTTGCGGCGATGCATATCCTCGTTCGGATTCTCCGCCACACTTTTCGCTTCCCGGCGCAGAGTGCTCTTTCGCTACTGATGGCGATCATTTGCACGTTGTTAGTTTTAGTTCTTCCGGGGATCACGATGCAGTTCATCGATGTCATCATCGGAAAAAATCGGCCCGATCTCATCATCCCGACAGCAGCAGTCGGCATCGGCGCGATTTTGCTGCGGCAAATTCTTTTCACCCTCCGCACCTATTACAACAACGCGCTGGAGCTGAAACTCACTCACCTCATCCGCGTCGAACTCTACGACAAGCTCCAACGCCTGCCGGTGAAATGGTTCGACTCTAACTCCTCAGGAGAAATCATGTCCCGCGTCGCCAACGACGTGCCCACCACCAACCGAGTCATCATCGAGGGCGTGGACCAAGCCATCGCCGCGATCCTGCAATTTCTCATCGTCGCCGCATACATGTTTTGGCACTCGTGGCAGCTCACGCTCGTCACGTTGATTCCATTGCCTTTCATCGCCATTCTAACGACATGGTGGAGCCGTCGCTCTGAGCCGATGTGGCGCGAATCTTCCGAAGCCTCTTCTGCGCTGAATGCCATCCTCCACGACAATCTAGCTGGCATCCGCCAAATCAAAGCCTACACCGTCGAGCCACAAGCGTTAGAGTCCTTTGACAAAGCCTCACGCCTCGTCGGAGAAAAACACATGTCCGTCATGCGCGGGCAATCGCTCGTCTGGCCGGGCGTCTCATTCATCGCGGAGTCAGGCATCATTTTGATGGTTGCCTACGGTGCGTGGGCTGCACTGCAAGGTCAGATCCAGCCCGGCGTCGTCGTTTCATTCCTTGTCGCGTGGGGGTTCCTGTTTGATCCCATTTCCCGCATCAACAATCTCTCCCAGACCTTCACCCGTGGCATCGTCTCGGCTGAGAGGGTTTTCAAAATCATCGATACTCCCGACGAGACCAACCTAACTGATGGCATCCGTCCCACTCAGATGAAGGGCCATGTGAAGTTTGAAAACGTCTCCTTCGCTTACTCAGACGATGCCCCCACCATCCGCCACCTCACGCTGGAAGCACTGCCCGGACAAACCGTCGCCCTCGTCGGTGCCACTGGTGCCGGGAAATCCACGGTGCTGAATTTACTCACCCGCTTCTACGATCCCACCGCCGGGCAAATCCTGATCGACGACACTCCGTTAGAAACCATTTCCAAAGAATGGCTGCGCGATCAACTCGGCTTCGTCACGCAGGAAAGTTTCCTCTTCAACACCACCTTGCGTGCGAACTTGTTACTCGCGAAACAAGACGCCACCGATGATGAAATCTGGGCCGCGCTCGAAGCCGCAAACGCCGCTGGCTTCATCCGCGCGAGCGCCGACGGACTCGACACCATCGCCGGCGAACGCGGCAGCCGTTTCTCTGGCGGCGAAAAACAACGCCTCTCCATCGCCCGCGCACTTTTAAAAAATCCACCACTTCTTCTGCTAGACGAAGCCACCTCTGCGCTGGACAACCACACCGAGCGACTTGTCCAGCAAGCATTAGAAAATCTTCGTTCAGACCGCACCTGCTTTGTGATTGCCCATCGTCTTTCCACTGTCCAAAAGGCCGACAGCATTTGCGTCCTCCATCACGGCCAGCTCATCGAGCAAGGAACTCACGACGAACTTCTCGCCCTCGGCGGTGCTTATGCGAAACTCTGCGAAGCCACCTTCGCTAACGAAACTCGACCTCACGCTTAGTTTCACTCACCGTCCTCACAACTCCTTTCAGCACCCATCACCCTCACTCATTTTCCCACATGGAAACTCTCATCCGACTCCCCGAATCCCAGACGCCCAGCGCCATCAGCGAGATCCTCGCGTCACTCCGCAAAGAGCACCTCGAGCCTCGCCACGAATCCAAAGCCTGGGGCGACTGGATCTATCTGGAAAGCTACACCACCGTCATCAGCATCGAGTGCAATCGCGGCCTCAGCAGCTCTGCCACCATTGAGCACGGCGAGGGCGAAGAAGAAGGCGAGCCTACCGCCTCCATCCTCCGCGCCTTTGGCCGCCTCGACTGGGTCGGCATCGACGACGACGGTGAGTATCCGTTAGGCTAAAAAGGGACTCAACAGCCTCCGAGCACACCGCGAGCAGGCTGGTAGCGAAATGGAAGGTTCGCTCACGTGAGCGAACCCATCAGAAAATCATCGAGTGCTCAGTCACTCACCCGCAGCAACCACCGCCGCCGCCACTTCCGCCGCAGCAGCCACCACCTTGCGAGACGAGATCGTCGGCAGTCGGCACGCGGCCCAGCTCGATGGTGGTCGAGATATACTTCCCGATTTCCTTTTGAAGACCTTCTAACTCGCGCTGGGCGGAGAGGAAATCACGGGCGATTTCATTTTGGAAAAGTGCATCACGCGCGCTCTCGAAGTCACGAATTTCTGCGGCTCCCAGCTCAATGCCTGCGTGTTGCTTGTGGTGGAGTTCCTCACCGCGCTCGTGGACGCTTTGGTATTGGAGGCGTGCGGCGTCGTCGCTCAGGAAGCGCTCAACATCCGCTTGGAGCTTGAGAAATGATGGATCGCTGACGATTTGGGCGCAAAGGGCCTTCGTTTTTTCGATCACAGGAGAGTCTTCGGAAATAAGGGACACGTTGGCTTCGGCGATTGCGGACATGGGTGGTCTCTAGCCTCACGATGCCGGACTGGCAACGGGGATTTCTGGGAATCACCAAAAACATCATCCCCATAAATCCCATCATTCTCATGGAAATGCCGTGACACCGCCGCACCGCCAGACTTTCGTAGCTTTCAGAAAATCATGGGCCTAGAACCACTCAAAGACGGCATCCGCTCGAACGTCCGCATCGACTTTTACGGCCACGTCCACAAGCGCCTCAAAGGCACCGACGCAGACATCCGCTACGCCACCGAGGTCGCCGTCCTCAAAGTCCTCAACGAGCGCGGTTGCCCCTACGTCCCGCAGCTCCTCGAAGAACACCCAGACGAACTCTACTTCGTCTCCACCAACTGCGGCAAACCCGCCACTCAGATCACCAAGGAAAAAGCCGACAAACTCTTCGCCAAGCTCGAACGCGAATACGGCATCCGCCACCTCGACGCAGAACCCCGCAACATCACCTACTCCGACAAACTCGGCTGCTTCTGCATCATCGACTTCGAGCTAGCGGAAATTCTTCCGCATCCCTGAACTCCGAGAAAAGATGGCGAATCACGGAATACACCGAACACACGTAAGTAGAAATCATTTCCCTGCCCCTCCCGAAAACTTGAAGTTACCTAGAAGAAAGTGTGATCCTCTTCGTCGCATCGCGACGACGGATGGTAGCCGTGGGCTTCAGCCCACGGGCTCGTTTCGAGCGCATTCTTGCCGCGTAGCGGCAATGGAACCTCTCGGAAATGAGACTCCTTCTCGCATCGGTTCCAGTGTCGCTCAGCGACACGGTTTCATGCCGCCGCGAAACCGTGGGCTGATGCCCACGGCTACCTTCCGCTGTCGCTCTGCGACAAAGAAAGTGACGCTCCCCACTCACTTGAAAATCACATGCATCCAAGATTCTCGCTAAAAATTGCTATCATCGTGGGGATCATTCTTTTCCTCATTCAACTCATACCCTACGCGATTATCGGCGAGTATTGGGGCATGATTTGGTATTTCTTAGCGATGCCATTTTCCGAGTATCTCAAGAATGTCCTTTGGCACAATTTTAGTGACACCGGTTACACCGTAATTTGCTCTGCTTTATCGGCATTTTTGTGGTCAACCGTCTGCTACTTCTGCCTGAGGGGACTTAGCAGAATCATAAAAAGGAAACCGAATTAGAGGTGTATCCCGCTTTTGATGCCAATTCACCAAGCAACTGAGGAGCATCTCTGAAATTTCCCGAAATCCCGAGCCATCCGCAGCTTCTCTTTTCAAAATTAAACCCAACCCGCCGTGCCAGAATCCGCCATTTTCCGCTGGTCCTGCCTGACCCATAGCGGCTCCCGCAAGCCGCGCAACGACGACTCCCTCATCGCCTTCGCCTCTGGGCCTAACGGCGCCGAAATTTTCCCGCCTCACGGCACGCACCCGCTCACCAGTCACGACCTCGTCTTCGCCGTATCAGACGGCATGGGCGGAGGAAATGCGGGCGATATCGCATCCTCCACCATCCTCGAACAGATGGCTCAAATCATCCCGGAAACTTTCAAAGCTGCCGCCGCAGGATTTTTCCCTGACTCCCTCAGCCACCTCAGCGACGCCATCCGCTCCGTGAATGAGAAAATCAACGCCGCCGCCCACGACTCCGCCGACCAATCCGGCATGGCCGCCACCCTCGCCCTCGCTTGGTTCACCCCGGAGAATCTCTACCTCGCCAACGTCGGCGACACCCGCATTTACCGTTCCCGCGACGGCCTCCTCGAACAACTCACCCGCGATCATACCTACGCATGGGGCCAGTGGAAACGTGGCGAAATTTCCGAAATTCAATACCGCGCCCACCCGCGCCGCGCCGCCCTTTACGAGGTCGTCGGCGGCGGTCACGCGAGGCTCAATCCGCACTTCGCCGCCATCGCCTACCAGCCCGGCGACCGCTTCCTCATTTGCTCAGACGGCCTCATCGACGGCCTCTCAGAAAGGCAACTTTCCCAAGCCCTCGCCAGTGCCACGGAAGATCCCCAGGAAACCACCACAACTCTCTTAAAACGTGCTATCGACAACTCGGGAATCGACGATACAAGCCTCATCGTCATCACGGTGACGGCCCCTGAAAATGCGGCCCATCCTGACTGACAAAACTTCAATTGGCTTGGCACGCGTGATGCTTTTTCTCGCGAGTCAGCCATCCCGGCGGACGCGGGGTATTCCGTGTCCTCGGAGCACTTAGACAAACACAACCCGTTAATTAGCAACACCAACCATCATCATGGCCAAATACAAATTGGAATACATCTGGCTCGACGGCTATACCCCCGTGCCAAACCTCCGTGGAAAAACCCAGATCAAAGAATTCGCCAGTTTTCCAAAACTCGAAGAACTCCCGCTCTGGGGATTCGACGGCAGCTCCACCCAGCAAGCCCCCGGCGGCAGCTCAGACTGCGTCCTCAAGCCCGTCGCCATTTTCCCTGACAGCACTCGTAAAAACGGGGCCATCGTGATGTGCGAGGTGATGATGCCAGACGGCACAGCGCACCCCTCCAATGGCCGCGCCACCATCCTCGACGATCCCGGCGCATGGTTCGGCTTCGAGCAAGAATACTTCCTCTACCAAGACGGACGCCCACTCGGTTTCCCCGCCGATGGCTTCCCGAAAATCGGCCAAGGCCCCTACTACTGCGGCGTCGGCTACCAATACATGGGCGACATCGCCCGCCAGATCGTCGAAGAACACCTCGACCTCTGCCTTGACGCAGGCATCAACCATGAAGGCATCAATGCCGAGGTCGCCAAGGGCCAATGGGAATTCCAGATCTTCGGCAAAGGCTCCAAGCAAGCTGCCGATGAAATGTGGGTCGCCCGTTACCTTCTGAACCGCGTTTGCGAAAAATACGGCATCGACGTGGAATACCACTGCAAACCCCTCGGTGACAGCGACTGGAACGGCTCCGGGATGCACGCGAATTTCTCCACCGAATACCTCCGCACCAAAGGCGGCAAAGCGTATTTCGAAGCCCTCATGGCCGCCTTCGCCGATCACGTCGAAGAGCACATCGCCGTTTACGGACCCGACAACCACATGCGCCTCACCGGCCTTCACGAGACCCAGTCCATCGACAAGTTCTCCTACGGCGTCGCCGACCGCGGTGCTTCGATCCGTGTCCCGCACAGCTTCGTCAAAGACGACAAGTATCAAGGCTACCTCGAAGATCGCCGTCCGAACTCGCAAGGAGATCCCTACCAGATTGCCTCGCGCATCCTCAAGACCATCGCGACCGTGCCGACTCCCTGAGTCCGCTGTGTCAGCCTAACATTCAAAGCCGTCTCCTCGCGTCGGGAGGCGGCTTTTTTGTTTTGAAAATTTCAGGCTCTTTCATGGATTCTGCAAAAGAGCTCAGGAAAGCTCACTTCTTCTTATCCAGATTCGCTTTCATGTCGTCCTCGGTGACGGAGGATTGGACGCCGTTTGCAGGGACTTCTAACTTGCAGATCCAGACCATGGCGTTGAGGACGACTTTACGGAATTCATCATTTGCCCAGTTCGTGTGGAAATGGCCGCCGGTGAAGCCCACACCGCGTCCGCCGTCGAGGCGCTCGATGCTCCACATCATCGTTTCCGGTTCGCCTTTTCGCGCTTGGATGTGCGGGTATGGGCCTTTCGGGTGGACGTAGGGACCGTTGCGGACGTCGTCGCTGGGAATGGCTTGGAGCAGAGATGTGATCCGTTTCTCGTCATCCATGAAGCGCATCGAGAAATACCACTCATCTTTGATTTTAAAGGGCTTCACGCCGCGGCTGATCGGGTGATCGGGATATTTTTGGTAATCGGGTTCCCACATCGGATTGCAGGAAAAATGAGTTTCATACGCGCCGCCGATCCATGCGCGGAAGAGATCACCTGATCGACCGTTGTCCTTTTCCTTGTTCCCGCACTCCACGCCGTAGTGCATCATCATCAGACTGCCGCCACGATCCACGAGCTTCTGGATTTTCTCCGTCCGACCGGGTGCTGCAAGGACGGGATGGCCGTTACCGCCGTCCGCGTAGATGACGACAGCATCGGCAGTTTCTAACACGCTTTCGTCGCTGACCCAGTGGTTCGGATGGACGGAGACTTCGATGTCAGGAGTGGCGGCGAGGCATTTTTGCAGAAGCATACAGCCAGCATTAAACTCATGAGCACCGGGGCCGTGGCTGGGCTTCCCCGCGATGATGATGAGCTTCTTGGGAGCTGCGTGTGAGATGATCGGAAGGATCGCGAGCACGGCGGTTAGGGCGATGAGGCGGCGGCGGGATGATGGTGGATTTTGTTTCATGGTCGGATTTCTAGGTTCTCAAAATTTCGATCGCTTCGCGGAGATCGGCGGCGGTGACGGTGTTGATGACCTTCGCGCTGCCGAGTGTCTCCAGCACCACAAAACGAATGGCCCCGGAGGAAAATTTCTTATCGCGGGAAAGTTTTTCCAGAACCGTCTCAGTTTGAATTTCTGCTGGAAGAATCAGCGGCAGGTGAAATTTTTCCAACACCGCGATGACTCTTGCGCTGTCTTGCGGCGACAACCCAGCGTGGCGTTCGGATAGGAAAAGCGCGGCACGCATTCCGAGTGAGATCGCTTCGCCGTGGAGCATTTGGCCGTAGGGAACTGACGCCTCGATGCCGTGGCCGATGGTGTGGCCGAAGTTGAGAAGCGCACGGATGTCGCGGGTTTCGTGTTCATCGGCTTCTACGACACGCGCCTTGATCGCGATGTTCCGCGCGATGAGATCTGCTGGCACGGCGCGACTCGCGGGATCGAGGGCGGCGAGTTCGTCGAGCATTGCAGCGTCCCGAATGGCAGCGTGCTTGATGGCCTCCGCGAAACCTTCGTGAAATTCGCGGTCAGGCAGAGTGTGAAGCGTTTGCGGATCGACGATGACGAGGCGCGGTTGGTGAAATGCACCCAGCAGATTTTTCCCCTCCGCGACGTTCACTCCGGTCTTACCGCCGACAGATGAATCTACTTGCGCGACGATGGTCGTCGGTATCTGGACGAAGGGAATTCCCCGATAGAAAATGGATGCGACAAAGCCAGCCAAGTCGCCAACAACTCCACCGCCGAGCGCGACGACTAACGATTTCCGGTCGTGGCCAGCACGAATCATCTCGCGGCAAAGTGTTTCCGCGTGGGTCAATGATTTGGATGCCTCACCCGCCGCGACGGTGTGCAAAGTCGGACGAAAACCAGCGGCTTCGAGTGATTCCATCAAGACGCCGCTATGAAATCGCGCCACAGTTTCGTCGCTGATGACTGCCGCTCGGGATGCGGTGATTCCGGCATTTTTCACCAGCTCGCCAGCCTGAGAAAGCAGTCCCGAATCGACATAGACAGAGTAAGCGCGTTCAGCGAGATCGACATGGACAGAAGGCATGGGCGGCAGCATGGAACAAGCTCGCTGCATGTCCAGCCAGCGTTGCTCGATCAGCTCGACTGGACGGCAGAACCGTTTTCTTTCTCGTCGCTATCGGAAAATTCTACCAGTTTTCGGAAATGGATTTGGCCCACGCGCCGTCCGTCGGTGCTGGTGACACGGGCTTCGTAACCGAGGATTTCGACGATTTCTCCGACCTCGGGAAATCGCTGCAACTGCTGGGTGAGGTAGCCGCCGATGGTGGTGACCTCGCCGCTTTCGAGGAAGAGCTCGGGGACGTGACCCGCGAGATCATTCAGCGTCATCGCACCTTCGACGACGAACTCGCCATCGTTGACCTTCGTGAACGACGAGCGCTCATTGTCGAACTCGTCTTGAATGTCGCCGACGAGTTCTTCCATCACGTTGTCGAGAAACACGATGCCGACGGGCGTGCCGAATTCATCGACGGCCATCGCGAGGTGCGCGTGCTCGCGGAGGAAAAACGTGAGCAAGGTATCGAGCGGCATCGTGTCGGGGACGATTTTCAGCTCGCGCTTGATCCGCATCAAATCGGGATCGGGTTCTTTGATGAGTTTGAAAAGATCCTTGATGTGGATGAGGCCGATGGCGTGGTCGAGGTGGCCTTTTACCAGCGGGAAACGCGTGTGTTTGCTCCGCATCGCGATTTCGAGAACTTTCTCGAACGGTTGATCGGCATCGAGGATGATGACTTTATTTCGCGGCGTCATCACATCACGCACCCAGAGTTCGCTCAGGCCGAGAGCGTTGATGAGAATTTCGCGCTCGGTCTCGGTGACTTCTTGGGATTTTCCGCTCTGCGTGACGAGCACGGCAAGCTCTTCTGCGGAGTGGATGTGCTCGCCCTCACCGGCTGGCTCGATGCGGAGAATGTTTTTGAGAAGCCAGTTCGCCGTGCCGTTGAAAAACTGAATGATGAGTTTGAACGTCGTGTAAAAAACATGCAACGGTGCTGCGAGAATTACCGTCGTCGCGACAGATTTACGAATCGCGATGGACTTCGGCATCAACTCGCCGACGACGACATGCAGGAAAGTGAACGACGCGATGGCGAGGGCAAGCGATGTCCAATAGACGATATTTTCGGGAAGCCCGATTTGGAAAAGCATCGGCGCAACGAGCGCGGTCACGAATGGCTCCCCGAGGAAACCCAAGGCCAGCGACGAGATGGTGATGCCCAACTGGTTCGCTGACAGATAGCCGTCCAAGTTGTTGACGATGTGCATCGCACGGCTGAAATCACGCCCTGACTCCTTCGCCGTCGTCTCGATCTGGCTAGGCCGGACTTTCACAATCGCGAACTCCGCCGCGACGAAGAACGCATTCAGCAGCAGGAAAAAAATGATCCCGAGGATGTAGAAAAGAATTTCTGGACCCGTGGGGAACTCGGTCGAGAGCGCGTGTCCGCCAGCCGCGAGGAAAAATGTGGGAAGGAGTGTGCTCACAGGGCGTTAGAGTTTTTCATAAACGCCTTGGTCACGCCGCTGCAAGATGGTGAACCCCGCCTTTTTCGCATCGCTCACGGAGAGCGGCTTGGTGATCGTCGGGGTGTTGATCCGCGAAATCACTTTTTTCACCGGGTTCTTGCAAAGTGGACACACCTCCAGCGGCGCACGATCCACGGGGCGTCTGAGTTCGAACCCCTTTGCACAGACGCGGCACGAATGACCGGGATCATCCGTGGCTTCTGAGACGTATTCGTAAATTGGCATTTTAAGGACGTGGGACCGGGAGATTTCCGATCCACGTCAAACTAAGCGGAAAGCATACCAGCTTACCAGCTCGACTTGGTCACGCCCGGAAGCATCCCGGCGGAAGCAAGCTCGCGGAAGGTAATCCGGGAAAGGCGGAAGCGGCGCAGGAACGCACGGCGACGGCCCGTGATTTCGCAGCGATTCACCAAGCGCGTCGGGCTGGCATCACGCGGGAGCATGGAGAGACCCACGTAGTCCTTCGCCTTTTTGAGCTTGAGACGGAGTTCTGCGTATTTCTCGACGGTTACTTTTTTGCGCGCGTTGCGGGCGATCCAACTTTTCTTAGCCATAATTCGGGGCGCAGGTGTTACGGGATGAGGGAGAGCTTGCAAGCCCAAAGTCGCGTTTTTCAGGATTTTTCAATCTCGGGGAGCAGCAGGCTTGAAAAGCTGATGAAAAACACGGCGAACTCCCTCCGTTCCCGATATTTCCTAAAAACACCAACCCATCCACTTATGAATCGACGTGAAATCCTCCGCACCGGCTCGCTCGGCACTCTCGGCCTGCTCGCATCCCAGACTTTTCAAACCGCACGCGCCCAAGCCCGGACCGTAGGCGCGAACGAGCGCATCCGCATCGGCATCGTCGGATTTTCTGACCGCCTGAACTCGACACTCTTCCCCGCCTACAAAGCCGTGGCAGATCAGTTCAACTGCGAAATCGTCGGCGTTTCCGATCTCTGGAGCGTCCGTCGCGAGGACTCAAAAGCGTATTTCACCAAGCACTTCGGCAAAGAAATCCCGACTTACCGCAACAACGAAGAACTCTACGAAAAAGCCAAGCCAGACGCCGTCATCATTTCTACCGCAGATTTTCAGCACGCCATCCACGCCATCGAGGCCGTGCAAGCGGGCTGCGATGTCTATTGCGAAAAGCCCTTCGCGGAGACGATGCAAGACAACCGCGCCGCGCTCAAAGCCGTGAAAGAATCCAAGTGCATTATGCAAATCGGCTCCCAACGCCGCTCCGGCCCGTCCTACCACGCCGCGCACGACTACCTGAAAAGCGGGAAATTTGGCCCCATCATCAATGCCGAGATGAGCTGGAACGTGAACCAGCCGGGACGCTGGCGCAGACCCGCGCTGGTCGCCGCGCTCAAACAGGAAGACACCGATTGGAAACGCTTCCTCTGCAATCGCCCCGACGACTCGTGGGACGCTCGAAAATATCTCGAATATCGCCTTTTCTGGCCCTACTCGTCCGGCATCCCTGGCCAATGGATGAGCCACCAAATCGACACCGTCCATTGGTTCACCGGACTCCCCCACCCGCGCTCGGTGGCTGCTAACGGCGGCATCTATCAGTGGAAGGACGGCCGCACGAATTTCGACACGCTCACCGCCGTCTTCGAT